>JACPVY010000212.1 GCA_016197345.1 Burkholderiales bacterium | reverse complement strand
AGCAAGGCCGACAAGAAAATGCCGACTGGATGTTGACGGCCCATCAGCGCAATCGCAATCCCGATGAAACCTGCACCCGCCGGGAAATTCAAATTCAAATAATGGGTTGAACCCATGATGGTATTGACCGAAGCCAAACCTGCTAGCGCGCCGGAAATCAACATGGCGACGATGATGGTTTTGCTGAGGGACACACCCGCGTAATGGGCGGCATGCGCATTCAAACCCGCCGCGCGTAGTTGGAAACCCCAGCTCGAACGCCAGACGGCGAGGCCGTAGATCACCAGCGCCAAAATTGCCAAGATAAAGCTGATATTCAGCGGCGTATTACCTAGCACTGGTAAATAGGTGCTCAATTTCGGCAACCATGCGCTGGTGGCGAACAAGCGGCTAGCGGTGTTTTGTTGACCTTGTGGGATCAAGAAGGCGACGATGATGTAATTCATCAAGCTCGACGCGATGAAGTTAAACATAATCGTCGTCACCACGATATGGCTGCCGCGTTTGGCTTGCAAATAGCCGGGCAAGAACGCCCACGCCGCGCCAAAGATGCCACTGGCTAAAATCGCGAGCGGCACAATCAACCATGGGGACAGGCTAGCGTCGGTGGCCAGCACCATCAGCGTCAAACCCAGACCGCCGATATACATCTGCCCTTCCGAGCCGATATTAAACAGCCCCGCTTGCATTGCAATCGCGACCGACAAACCAGTGAAGATAAAAGTCGAGGCATAAAACAGCGTATAGCCTAAACCTTCAGGATTCAAAACGGCGCTATGGATCAAGATGCCCAAGGATTCGCTAGGGCTTTCACCCAGCAAAAAAATCACTAGCCCCGCCACCAGCAAGGCTGATAGCAGGTTTAATAATGGCAGCACAATCGCAGTGGCCCAGCGTGGCAATACATCAGACATGGTGCGCAGCTCCCATCATCAAACCTATGCGGGTGGCATCGAAATCGCTCGCCCCCAATTCGCCGGTGATACGACCACCGGACATGACCAAAATCCGGTCGGCCAAAGCGCGCACTTCTTCCAACTCAACCGACACCAATAAAATCGCCACGCCAGCATCGCGCATGGCGAGCAATTGCGTGTGTATGCTTTCAATCGTACCAATATCGACGCCGCGCGTCGGTTGGCCAACTAACATCAGCTTAGGCTTAGCGGCGATCTCACGCGCCAGCACCACTTTTTGCTGATTACCGCCCGAGAGCAAGGCGATGCGTAAATTTGGATCGCGTGGCCGCACATCGAAATCTTCTAGCAATTGCTTGCAACGCGTCATCACCGCGCCAAAGTCGATCAAACCAAATTTGCGCGGTGCCGTTTGTTGGTAGCCGAGGATGGTGTTATCCCTCACGCTGAAATTTTTAACGACCGCATCACGCAAGCGATCTTCGGCGACATGGGCGATGCCGAGTGCGCGGAATTTAGCGGGCAAACCATCGGCGTCGCCGCTGCGGTTTTTCGGTACGTCCTGTCCCAGAAACTGGATGTTGCCGCTGGTGGGCAGGCGCATACCAGACAAAATCTCCATCAATTCGCTTTGGCCGTTGCCAGACACCCCGGCGATAGCGACGATTTCTCCAGCGCGGATATCGAAATTAATGTCTTGCAATAGCGGCACACCTTGTTTGCTGCGTAATTGCAGGTCTGTCACCTTCATCACCGCTGCGCCGGGCTTCCACGGCCCACGAGGCAATATGCCTTCAATCGGGCGGCCCACCATCATATTCGCCAACTCTTCTTTATTCGTGTTTTTAGTAGGGACTGTCCCCACCACGCGGCCAGCGCGCATCACCGTGACGTTATCGGTGACGGCCATGATTTCTTGCAATTTGTGGGTGATGACGATGATGGTTTTGCCTTGTTCTTTGAACAAGCGCAAGACTTCAAACAGGGAGGCGGTTTCTTGCACGGTGAGCACGGCGGTCGGCTCATCGAGAATCAGAATATTCGAACTACGGTAGATTTGCTTCAGAATTTCGACCCGCTGCTGGGCACCGACAGCCAAGTTTTGAATCAAGGCGTGGGGATCGAGATCGAGGTTATAGCGTTGACAGATTTCGCGGATTTTAACTTCGGCCGCTTGGCGATGCGCCCGCAGGCGGAAACCACCTTCGGCACCAAGAATAACGTTATCGAGCACTGACATATTATCGACCAGCATAAAGTGCTGATGGACCATGCCTATGCCTAAACTGATCGCGTCTTCCGAGGAACGCAATTTTTCTAGCTTGCCATTGATCAAGATTTCACCGCTATCGGCGGTGTAATACCCATAGAGGATACTCATCAGGGTCGATTTACCGGCCCCGTTTTCGCCCACTAAGCCATGGATAGATCCGGCGGGGATGCTCAAGCTGACATCAACATTGGCAGCAACCGCACCAAATCGCTTGCAAACTTTCCGAAATTCGACGGCGCTGTGCATGTTGTGTATCGAAAAAATTAATCAAAAAGAAACGACAAGGCGCAGCATTGCCGCTGCGCCACTTGTTTTTGCTGCTACTTACGCCCTATTTGCCACGTAGGGTGGGCAAGATGCCCACCGCCTTTGACCTTAAAAATCTTTTTGATAAAGTTTTTTACTTTACCATGACAAAAATACGATTTTTATTAATCATCGGCAATGGTGGGCGAGTCGCCCACCCTACCAAACAAATCCCTCACCGAAATGAGGGAGGTCAAGCATTATACCGGGCAGTTGTTCGATGCACGGTAATCTACAACCTTCACTTTACCGCTGACGATATCAGCTTTAGCTTGGTTGATGCGTTTTTCCATTTCTGGCGTGATCAGCTTGCGGTTGTGCTCGTCCAACGCCCAATCCACACCACCTTCTTTCAAGCCTTTGTTGGAAATACCAGCTTGCCAGCTACCATTTTTGACTTGCATGAAGCTATCAAAAATCGCATTGTCAACGCGTTTCAACATCGAGGTCAACATCACGCCTGGATGCAGGTAGTTTTGATTGGAGTCAACACCGATCGCCAGCTTGCCTTTTTCTTTCGCTGCTTGCAAGCTACCCATGCCGCTACCGCCCGCTGCTGCAAACACCACGTCAACGCCGCGTTCGAATTGCGCACGCGCCAATTCGCCACCTTTAGCAGGATCGTTCCATGCGCTAGCAGTGGTGCCGACCATGTTTTGGGTTACGTCTGCTTTAGCATCAACTGCTTTCGCACCTTGTGCATAGCCGCAACCAAAAGCACGGATCAGAGGGATGTCCATACCGCCAACAAAGCCCAATTTTTTCGATTTGGAAGCCATTGCAGCAGCAACGCCGACCAAGTACGAACCTTCTTGCTCTTTAAACAAGACGGAGCTGATGTTGTCGCCATTTGCCACGCCGTCGATCAACACGAATTTCACTTTTGGAAATTCTTTTGCAACGGTTTGCACAGCTTGAGCTTGGGCAAAACCAATTGCCGCGAGCATATGCACCCACTGCCGTCATCAAAGCGATCACGCCGAAGCTGATTTTGCTCAATTTCATGTTCTTTCCTTTACCGGTATGCTAAAGACTAATTGATTAGAAATTGTAGCGGGTGGTGAAAATCCAAGCGCTTTCGTAACCAGCGATACCCAGCTTGTTTTTAGCATAGCGATAGGTCAACGATGGCACGATTTGCTTGGTCAGGTTCCAGTTGATACCGATAGCGCCGTTTTGACCAGTTTTGTTTTCGCTGTAGTCTTTGGATGCCAAGTTATTACCGAAAGCCAAGAATTCGTTTTTGCGACCGAATTCCATTTCATGCCATTGGAACAACAAGAAAGATTGGCCCGACACTTCGAATGGATACATCATGTTGAAGCCAGCCATACCGCCGTTGCTCATCACGCCCACGCCAGTTTTGGATTCTTGATGCACGCCAATCCATGGGGAGATGGTGAATTTGCCGGATTTGATGTCGGTCGCAAAACCCAACACGCGGTTTTGGTCGTTGAAGCCATTGTCCACGAAGTCATATACGTGAGCATAAGCCATCAGAGGGATATCGCCGATTTTGGTCAAGTTGTAACGACCAACGATTTTCAATGCTTGACGACGATCTGCGCGGTTGTCGCTAGCGTTGTTGGTGTTGTTGGTTGGGTTTTCGATGTCGAAGAAACCATACAAATCACCCCATGCACCACCCATGCCGCCTTCGATTTCCAAATAAACGAAATCTTTTTTCGCGCCAAATACGGCGTTAGGTGGATTGGATTTGTCTTCGGTAGCTTTGGTCCAGTTCAAATAGTTGATGCTCACGTCAGACCACGACCAACCATCAGCAGCCAATGCAGCACTCGAGCTTGCAACCAAAACTGCGGCCAAAGCGATTTTGCTTAATTTCATGTGTTTCTCCAAGTGGGTAATAAAAATCAATCTATTTTTTTCCGGCGTGTCGTCCAAGCCTTGCTACGTCAAGAGCATGGGACGGCAAACCGTCTCTGTTCTTGTTTTTTGCAATGGTATTTTCAGGCCATTTTCTGGGGCGTCGAAAACTATTGCTGAATCTTTTGTATTCTGCCGACAACCGCTCTGTTAGGTTGCCGCATTCACACAGGTTCAACTTGTCTGAACTGATGCGCCGCGCGGCAGGCTAACAAAGAAAATCCAAGGAGCCAAGCCGAAAGGACATCCTCAAGCAATTTAGATGCCAATTCAAGTTAAACCACAGGAATTAGCACTCAAAAATACAACAACTTCATCTGCGCGAAACACCTCGCTAGACTTTTAAAATTTCTTACGCTGCAAGTTTTTGTTTAAATGCTTGCACTTGGGCCAAGCTAGGAATCGACGATTGCGCTCCTAATTGGGTCACCGTTAGCGCTGCGGCATATTGCGCATCCATCGCCGCTTGATCCAAGCTCAATCCATTGGCTAAACCCACTGCTAAGGCGCCCACAAAGGTATCACCGGCTGCGGTGGTATCGACGACTTCAACGGAAATTCCTTTAAACGCACGACAACCGCTGCTATCTGCCACTAAAACACCGTGTTCACCCATCGTCAGCAAGACTGCTTTAACGCCACGCTGCAATAATTTTTGCGCCGCTTGCTCAGCGCTGGCTTGGTCGGTGACGGCGATGCCTGAGAGTTGCGCGCTTTCTGTTTCATTGACGATCAAATACGTCACTTGCGCCAATAAAGCGTCGTCCAAATCTTGTGCAGGAGCGGGATTGAGCATCACGGCCACTTGCTGGCTGGCAGCGAGTGCAATTGCGTGACGTACGGTTGCGAGGGGAGTTTCGAGTTGGCAAATCAGGAGTTTGCTGTGGGCGATACGGCTGCTGGCAGCGTCGATATCGGCAATACTGAGTTCGGCATTGGCGCCCGCCGCTAAGACGATGCTATTACCGCCTTGATCTTCGACAAAAATCCCAGCGACACCAGTAGCGCAGTTAGCGACTTGACGAATTGCGCTGGTATCAATTCCATCTTGTTGCAGGCTGGCGAGCGAGCGGGTAGCAAAACCATCATCGCCGACGCAGCCAACAAAAAATACGGCACCGCCTTGGCGTGCCGCCGCTACCGCTTGATTGGCGCCCTTACCACCGGGGATTTCGCGAAATTCGCGCCCAGAAATGGTTTCGCCAAGCACAGGCATGCGTGGTGTACGAAACACCAAATCCATGTTCACACTGCCAACAACTGTAATCCCAGGCTTCATATTTTCTACCTTTACCCCCACAGCACCGTCTTGGTGCAGCAAGCGTCGCGACGAATTGATTGGTGCATTCATTTGTTCACGCCATTTGTTCACATCTGTAAGGAATTGCAAACGATTGCGCAAACGATTGCGTAATATAACTATATGCGCTTAGTGCGGTCAAGAAATATGTGCGTAGAAGCAAGATTTTGTAGGTCGAATGGTACAAAAACCATCAGATACGGCAACATAACGACGTTTTCGCGACAAATGCCTGCATGAAGTGTGCAATGCACAACATGATTCAGAGCTCATTTCAGCTCGCGCCAAAACAACCGCTAGCCGCACCAAAACACGCCACCAAGTGTTGCCGTCAAGCTTGCTTCAATGCAAAGTCCGTTTGACTTTGCTGTCTGCTCCCGGATACTCTGTGGCATGTAGATAGTCTCGATTGGACTTGCCCCACCCAAGGCCCGCTACCCCACTATGACGACCGCACCTACTTTGACCACCACAGTTGGCTTGCCACTCTGGTCGTTTGCCACATCACTGCCTCGACCGTTGTCAGCCACTGCCGTAAACAAGGCTGTAAAGGGTAAGCGCGGATGAAGCTCGATCCCAAAACCATTATGTTCACCATCATCATCGGCAATTTGCTGATGAGTAGTGGCCTGTTTTTGATTGCACGGGTATATGTCGGTAGGACGATGGGGGTATCGCGCTGGTCGCGCGCCTGTGTGATTCAGGCCATGGGCTGGATTATCACCGGCGCCCTGCGTGGTGTGATACCTGATGTGGTGTCGATTGTGCTGGGGCAAACCCTGATTTTGCTGACTTTACTAATTTATATGCAGGTTTTGGCGGAATTTACTGGCCAAACCATTCGCCGCCGATGGTTCATCCTACCGCTGCTAGTCGAAGCCATTGGCCTGACTTACTATAGCGCCGTACAGGAAAATTTGGTGGCGCGTATCGCTATCATCTCGCTTTGTGCATGCCTTGTCATGTGCAAGTCAATTGCAGTTCTGCAAGATAAACAACAAAAATTCGGCACCAGTCATCGTTTTACCGCCGCGCTTTACATGATGTGCGCGGGGTTCATGATTTTCCGTACTGGCTATTATTTTGTGGTTCAGCCCAAGCTTGGCGTATTGCCATTTGAGCAAAATTTGATCAACGATGTTTCCTACGTCGTTTTTTACATTTTTGCTGTGATGCTGACCTTTGGCTTTTTGCTGATGTGCAATGAGCGCTATATTACCGAGCAAAATATTGCCGTCCAGCAACGTGAAGAACATCACGCTTTATTCACCAAACTTTCCGAGCAAGTGCCGGGCGTAATTTATCAATATCGCCAATTTAGCGATGGCCGTTCTTGCTTCCCATTTTCCAGCGAAGGCATGCGTGAGATTTACGAAGTGAC
>JACPVY010000211.1 GCA_016197345.1 Burkholderiales bacterium | reverse complement strand
GTTGATGACTTGATGTTGGCGTTGTCTGGTCCAAGTTTTTACTGGCTGCTCCGACGCTGGGACAGGATGTGGGCCAGCTTGAAGCAAGCAATCTTCTAGCAATTGCGTGGTGATCTCTAGGCTTTGTGTAAAGTGGTGTTTATCATGCGCAATTCCCGCTTGCCACAATTTTAGTTGTGCTTGTTCGGTGGTTGCTGTGCGGGGGATGAGTTGCTGCAACTGCGTGATCTGTCGCCCAATTTCGTCATACTTGCCTTGCAGTTTGAGGATTTCAAATTTTTTGAAGAAATGCGCTAAGGAAACATCGCTTAGACCTTCAATTGCCTGCAAATGGCTAAGGGCGCGATCTAACTGATGTTCTTTGCTGGCAATCCGAAAAGCACATTCGTGAAAGGAGAGGCTATTTGGGGCTAGCCCTGTCTGCGCTAAATGTTGCCAAGCAGCGCCGCAATTGCCATGGCCAAGCTGTGCTTGAAATAACAGTAAATGCCGGGTTTGCGCAGGGATATCCCTACCGATATCTTGCAACACCGCGATGACACTATCGGCGCGCTCAATGAAGAGAGCGGTTTGCAAAAACAGCAGGCCAAGCTCGTAATCGTCCGGCTGCTGGGCATACAAGGCCAGCGCAGTGGCGTGGGCCTCAATAAACTGCCCATTTTTAAATAATTGTTGAACGTGATCTGGGGTAAGGGTGTTACGCATGGGTGGTAACGAGCATCTTAGGCTAGGGGGATCGTTCAACACGAATGAGCGCGCGAAGGGCGCGACTCATATCGTCAACAAGCGGCACAGTTGCGCGGCATCGCCATTCCCAGTTTAAATCCGCCGTATCACCTTCTCACCAAACAAACCCGCTGGTCGCACTAGCAAAAATAATAGCGCTAGCACATACGGGAACCAGCCTTCAATCCCGCCGCCTATGATTTGACCGAGATACACTTCGGCGATTTTTTCACTCGCGCCGATGATCAAGCCGCCGACAATCGCCCCCGGCACCGAAGTAAAACCACCCAAAATCAAGACTGGCAAGGCTTTTAGCGCCACGGTCGTGAGCGCAAATTGCACGCCGTTGCGCGCGCCCCAGAGCAGGCCAGCCACGAGTGCGACAAAACCTGCCGCCGCCCAGACGATGACCCAGATTTGTTGCAGCGGGATGCCGACCGCCAGTGCGGCTTGATGGTCATCTGCCACCACACGTAATGCGCGGCCAATTTTGGTTTTCGAGAAAAACAGCGCGAGGCCAGTCACTAGCACGGCGCAAATCCCAGCGGCGACGACATCAAATTGCGAAATCGAAATATTGTAGTTATCCAGCAAATATTGAATCGGGATGTCTTCAATCGGCAGCTTCAATTCATGCGCTTGCGAATCCCATACCAGTTGCGTCAAGCCTTCTAAGAAAAAGGTTAAGCCTATGGTTGCCATGAAGAGCGTGATTTCGGGTTGATTGACGAGCGGCCGCAGCACTAAGCGCTCAATCAGCATCGCTAGCACCACCATCACCACCATCGTCGCTGGAATCGCTAGCCATAGCGAGAGTTGGAATTTACTGACGAGGCTGACGCAGGTGAGGGCGGCGCAAAACACCATCGCCCCTTGCGCAAAATTGAAGACGCCAGATGCCTTATAAATCAGCACAAAACCGAGCGCAACCAGCGCATACATCACGCCAGAGAGCAGGCCGCCGATTAGCACTTCAAAAAAGAAGCTGATATTCATCGCGATTCCTTTACAGCTTAATGCACGGCGCCGAGGTAGGCGCGGATCACATCGGGGTCGTTGCGCACTTGTTGCGGTGTGCCATCGCCAATTTTTTTGCCGTAATCGAGCACAACCACGCGGTCAGAAATATCCATCACCACGCCCATATCATGCTCAATCAAGACGATGGTAGTGCCGAATTGGTCGTTCACGTCCAAAATAAAGCGGCACATATCTTGTTTTTCTTCGACATTCATGCCCGCCATAGGCTCGTCTAGCAGCAGTAATTCAGGCTCCGCCGCGAGCGCGCGCCCGAGTTCGACGCGTTTTTGCAAACCATAGGGCAGGCGACCGACCGGGGTTTTGCGGATGGCTTGGATTTCCAAAAAATCGATGATTTCTTCGACCTTAGCGCGGTGGGCTAATTCTTCTTGTTGCGCTGGCCCCCAGTACAAGGCTTGCAGCAAGAAATTGCTTTTCATTTTCAGATTGCGCCCGGTCATGATGTTATCTAACACCGTCATGCCTTTGAAGAGCGCAATATTTTGAAAGGTACGCGCAATGCCGGATTTGGCGGCGGCATAGGTATTCATATTTTTGCGATGCTGACCGCGATAAATGATGTCGCCATGCTGAGGCCGATAGACGCCATTGATGACGTTGAGCATCGAACTCTTGCCCGCACCATTGGGGCCGATGATGGCGCGAATTTCGTGTTCGCAGACATCGAATGAAATTTCCGTCAAGGCGCGCACGCCACCGAACGAGAGTGAGATATTTTGCAAATCCAATATTACAGGCCCGATCTGGCGCTGAGCGGTGGTTGCTGCTGTCATTCAGTTCTCCATCTGTGCTGAGGCTGCTGGGTAAAGCAAAATAGTAAAAATAGGGACATATTTCTCCTCTCTCCCCTCGTGGGAGAGAGGTTGGGAGAGAGGGGGCGGTTGAGCAAAAG
>JACPVY010000596.1 GCA_016197345.1 Burkholderiales bacterium | reverse complement strand
CAGGCTAAATTCGCCTCGCTTGCGCTAAAGCTTTCGAAATAATTGGTGTGATCAGTATCGGTGGTGGCATTGAATTGCATGCCACGCTTGCCCATTTCTTGCGGAATATTTTTGTGCTGCGGTGTGCCTTTGAAGAGCAAATGTTCGAGCAAATGCGCCATTCCGGTTTCGCCATAATTTTCTTCACGCGAACCAACGCGGTAGGTGACATTGACGGTGGTGGAGGCTTTGGATGGGTCTGGGAACAGGACGACTTTGAGGCCGTTAGCGAGGCGATATTCGCTCACCCCTTCCGCTTGCGGCCCGACTTGTACACCTTGCGGTAGATGGCTCACGCCTTGCGCGAGAGCGCCGCTAAAACTGCATTGAAGGGTAAGCGCGACAAGAACAATACGACTGACGAATTTGAGCTGAATGGGGGGCATAGCATTCCTTAAATAAAAGCACTGAGCAGCAGCCTAGGCATTGTAAGACGCTCAGCAGGCAAAAAGTTCAGGAATTCAAGGCGGAAATGCGTAGAAATGTTACGGGTGAATCTGGAATATCGATGATCTTGATGCGAATGATGCCTAACTGACATTCCTACGCGCTAGGGTTTATCGTCTTGCTCGGTGATCAAGCAAGCATCGATCACTTGCAAATCGTTATCTTTAGCGAAATTGACCGCAAAGTGATAAGCCATCGGTTCCAGATCGCGCAAACTGGCGTTGACGACCACCGATTTCACGCCATTGAAAATAATCGGCCGAACATAAGGGGAATATTGCAGATGGGCATGGCGACCGCCACTGCCCTCAGGGCGAAAGCAAGCCAACACACCGCATAGGCGTTCGGCCCAATCGCTAGGACGAAACTGTTTGCCTTGGTTAGTCAAACCCAAGATAAAAAATTCTCGGACGGGTTCGTGGGGCTTGCTTGGCTCGGCCATCATACTCTTCAAGGTGGGGCCGACACATGCCAGCCGATATTCACACAAGCTACGAAGTTTTTATCATGACACCGTAGCCAAAAGCGCAATTATATCTTATAGAAGACTTCAAGCCCAGCCTTAGCCGACCAGCGGCGCTAAAACCAGCATCCGCTTACTCTGTGCTAGCCACCAAATAGCACCGCACTAGAGAGCAATAGCAAGAGCAACATCCATAGCAATAAAGCACGCCAAACGAGGCCAACCGTGCTTTGCAAGGCGCGTGGATTGGGTTCTTCACCGGGCATGGTTTCAGCTTCTAGCGTGCCGCCAGCATCGGCTAGCGCGGCGTCGATATGTGGCATATTCGCGGCATTTTCGGTTGGCGTGCCGAGTTTAATCCCCATTGCGCCACCACCAGCGGCCAAAATAATGCCTATCGATTCGTCTTTCCAGCGATTGGCAAAATTGCGCCAAGCGTAAATCGCATCTTCGAAATTCCCCATCACCGCAAACGCGATTGCCGTCAAGCGCACGGGTATCCAATCGATCCAATAGAAAGCTTTGGTTGCAAATTGCCCAAAGACTTCGCTTTTCATATGGTCTGGCTCATTCCATGCCCTAGCTAAATATTCAGCGACGCGATACATCACTGCACAAGCTGGCCCTAGCGGCATCAAAAACCAGAAAAAGACGCCAAACACATTACGATGGGTGGTGACGAGCGATTTTTCGACGGCGATGCGAGTGATTTCACTCACTTCCATCCCAACTGCGTCGATTTTGGTCCATTCCGTCAACAAACGGCGTGCGCTAGCATCATCGCCCGCGCTCAGCGCTAATTGAATAGAGGTGAAATAGTGACTGTAATGGCGAAAGCCTAGCGTCAAATACACGATCAGAATATTCCACGCGAAAGCCGCCCACGGTGAGTAGTAGCGAAACACGGCATAGACGATGCCGGTAGGCACCATCAGCGCCGCCATCATCAAACACCAAGCCATGCGGCCATGATGGGCTTGCCCGGCGTTAAACCAGTTTTCCATGCGCGCAGCCAAGGCCTTGATCTCGGCATAGACTGGGTTATCGGCCCGCAAGGGCTTT
>JACPVY010000210.1 GCA_016197345.1 Burkholderiales bacterium | reverse complement strand
TGCCAAACATATCGGCAGTGTACTGCTGCAAGGCGTTGACGGTAGGGTCATCGCCATATACGTCATCGCCAACATCGGCGGCTAGCATCACGGCTCGCATTGCATCGGTGGGACGGGTTACTGTATCGCTGCGCAAATCTATCATTACTGACCTCGGTGGATTATAGAAATGGGACTGCTTAGAAGCTATTCGCTGAGGATTAAACTCGCCAGCTATTCAAGATATAGAAGAGATATCGTTTCATGCAAAATCTTGCGAATTGCCGTCATTTGCCATCATTTGTCGCCACTTACTGCAATAAGCCGACATTTTGCACGAAGTTATGCTGAAAGTGAAGTGAAATAGATGCCTTTAGGCAATTTAATCCATTCCAAACCGTTTCGCGTGAGGATACCTCACCAGCATGTTGGCTGTTGACGCGTCACACAAAAAAGCGTTGCGCCAATTCTTGCAAGCCAACTTCCGCCAGCACTTCATTCAGGCGCGCTTTTGCCTTAGGATTAGATTGATTTTTGCGGGTGGCGATGATCAATTCGTTTTTCATCGAATGTTCCCAGCCGACCAACTCTGTGACACTGACTTGATAGCCATGCGCTTCTAATTGCAAGCAGCGCAGCACATTGGTGAGTTGGCTACCAAATTCGCGGGTGTGTAATGGGTGGCGCCATAATTCAGAGAGCGCAGTTTTGCTGTTAGCGGCTTTGTTGTGCCGCAAAACGCTGGCCACTTCGGCTTGACAGCAAGGTACTAGCACCATGAATTTGGCTTTTTTGTGCAAGCCGAAAGCAATTGCATCATCGGTTGCGGTGTTGCAGGCATGCAGGGCGGTGACGATGTCGATTTGTTCGGGTAAGGCATCAGATTGAATCGATTCTGCGACCGAGAGCGGTAAAAACTGCATGCCGGGGAATTCGCAGCGTTGCGCTAATTCTTGCGAACGTGTCACCAATTCTCCACGCGTTTCAATGCCATAAATGCTGCCAGCATCTTGCCCGGCGAGCAAACGCGGTTTGAAAAACAAATCGTACAAAATAAAACCCAAATACGATTTGCCTGCGCCGTGATCGACCAATGAAATCTGTGGCCGCTCAGCGAGTGCTTGCAAAAGCAGTGGTTCGATGAATTGATAGAGGTGATAGACCTGCTTTAATTTGCGACGACTATCTTGATTGAGTTTGCCGTCACGCGTCAGAATGTGTAATTCTTTTAGCAGCTCGATAGATTGGCCGGGACGGACATCGTATTTTTGTTCGCTACTAGCCACGGGCGGCACGGCGTTAGCTTTAGTGCTGGCTTTATCTGCAGGGGATTTTTTAGACTTCATACTATCGTTATTATGGGTCACTGGCTGCGAGCGAGCATTAGACGAATTCCTTGCGAGAATCTAACGCGGCGCTTTGCGCAAAGGCGGTATTTTAACCGCTAACGCTTGCTAATGCTGCCCCACGTCTAGGTGAGAGGCTGTCGCAAAAGGCTGTAGGGTGAGGCCTTGCAACGCTAGGGCTTGGGTTTATCCGCTTTTAAGCCAGCAAAAAGTTGGCGCAGTTCGTCGGCATTTTGCCCAAAATCTTCGGCGCTATAGCGATGCTTGCCGAGGTCTTCGTGGCGATCCGTACGAATGGCTTGCTGCAAAATCGCCTCGTATTCGGCAGTGAATTCCAAACCAAAATGCTGGTAAATGCTACGCACAGTGCCGATAGGATCGCGGCATAGCTCTGGATATTGCACATCAAATACACTACCGGGCGGCAGTTGTTCTCGCACTTGTTGGCTATGGCATTCCATTTGCACGAGGGAATCGGTATTCGCTTTAGCAATGCGTTTGATGTCTAAGTCGTATGCGCTTTCAACCATGGTGCGATGCATGGTCAGCAGCAAACTATTCAAACTCGGCACTACCACGCCGGGATCGCGATGCGTTTGTACGATCATCGCATTCGGCACGGCGGCCTTCAACGCATCTAAACACCCCGTGTGCACTGGGGCTTTTAGCGTCAGGCGCGCATTAGGTGTGTCCCCTTGCAACCAAGATAAATGCTGGCGATACAGTTCATACGAGGGCTTTTTATCGCGAGCCAAAAACCAATACAAATACTGATAAGCAGCGCTATGCACCCAATAAGTCAGGCTGACCATGCTGCTATCGAGTAAAAACAGGCATTCTTCAACCGAATCGGCTGAGGTGAAGTGCTTGCGATCCAAATCCACCGCAACCCAGCGCAACACCGCCATACCATATAGCGCCAAGCCGCGCCGAATATCTAGCCCGCGTGGCGGTAAGGGTCGCTGCAATTCCCACATTTTCAAGGCACGCGCACCGGGTGCTAACGCCAATAAGCGATGCAAAAAAGTGGTGCCCGAGCGCGGCATGCCGACCACAATCAGCGGCGCTAGCAAAGGCTGTTGAAAGCGCTCTGGCTTCTCTTTGCGCCAATGCACGAGCAGCAGGCGATTGCTTAATACGCGCAGTAAAATATCGTGCAAAAAAATGCGGCCGAGTAAACTGGGCCGCACATCTTGTTCCAATGACTGGCAGAGCACGCTTAAGCCTTCATCAAAATCAGCATCTGGCGCAAAATCACGCAAACCCGTTTTGCGCATTGCTCTGGCCATCAAGGCTTGTGGTTCGAAGCGCATGAGCGCAAAGCGTGCGGATAAAAAACGTCCTATGCGATTCAATATCCGCATCGCTAGCGGTAACTGGGGGGATTGCCCTGAAGTCGAGTTTGCCATTTGTTTGACCTAGCGTGCTTCGTCTATCCAACACATTTGGATCGCTTCGAGAATTTTCTCACCGCAATGACCGCCTTCATCGTCAAATTCTTCCAACGCCATCACCCAATCGCGCAAATCAGTGAAGCGCACGGTGAGCGGGTCGATATCTGGATATTTATCGTATAGCGCTTCGGCGATGCGCTGGCTATCCGTCCATTTCATAGCGTCGCTCCTGTCAATGATGTTCGCTAGCGTGGTTGATGGTATAGCGTGGGATGTCGATCACCAAATCCGCTTCCGCCACAATCGCTTGGCAAGATAAGCGCGATTGTGCTTCCAAACCCCACGCGAGGTCGAGCAAATCTTCTTAGTCTTCGCTAGCTTCGTTCAAGCTTTGGCCACCTTCGCGCACGATGACGTGGCAAGTCGTACAAGCACAGGATTTTTCGCAAGCGTGTTCAATGTCGATGCCATTTTCTAGCAAGGCATCGCACACCGAAATACCACTGTTGACTTCCAGCACCGCCCCTTCTGGGCAAAAATTTGCATTCGGTAAAATGACGATTTGTGGCATACAGTTCTTTCAAATATGGGGGGCAAAACGCTAACAAGTGTAATACGTGAATTGCGCAAGGCTGGCTACTTTACCAAGGGCATTAAGTCTCGCTATGTGCAATGAAGAAGGGTGGGCAACGTGTTTGCCCACGGCAGTGAATTTCATTCTTTGCAAATAAGCATGACTCAGATTCGCTCCACTCAAACACAAAATTTTAGCGAAGATCAGCGGCTTGCTATGCCTCAAAAACCCGTGGGCAACAAGTTGCCCACCCTACGCAATCATCAAATCTGATCAAGCGCTTTGCCTTTTAGGGCCATGCGCACACTTCTATCCATGCGGCGCGCAGCTAATTCTTCGGTGCCGTCGGCCAGTTTTTGCAACGCCGCTTTGATGGCGTAATGATCTGTCCCTTTAGCGATGTCGCGTAATTCTTGCATTTGCGCTTGCACAGCGGCTAACTCTTCGCTAGAGAGCAAATCCGCATCACCATCGAGCGCGGCTTGCGTCGCTAGCAAGATGCGTTCGGCTTCGACTTGTTCTTCCCTGAGCGCCCGTTCTTGCATATCGATTTGTGCTGTCTCGAACGATTCTTTCAACATGCGCGAAATATCTTCATCGCCCAAACCATAGGCAGGCTTAACGCTGATTTCAGCTTGCACGCCAGAGCGCATTTCGCGCGCGGCGACCGAGAGCAAACCATCGGCATCGACTTGGTAGGTGATGCGTATGCGCGCCGCGCCCGCCGCCATCGGTTCAAAACCACGCAATTCAAAGCGCGCTAAAGAACGGCAGGTGGAAACCAGTTCACGTTCACCCTGCAACACATGCACCGCTAGCGCTGTTTGGCCATCTTTAAAGGTGGTGAATTCTTGCGCTCTAGCGCATGGAATCGTGGTGTTGCGTGGGATGATTTTTTCCACCAAACCGCCCATGGTTTCCACCCCTAGCGAGAGCGGAATCACGTCTAGCAGCAGCCATTCGTCGCCAGCAGCGGTATTGCCCGCGAGCAGATTAGCTTGAATTGCGGCACCTAACGCCACCACTTTATCGGGATCGATATCGGCATGGGGCACGGTATCAAAGTAGTCGCCCACCGCTTTGCGTACGTGTGGCATGCGGGTCGCGCCACCAACCAGCACCACGCCATTGACTTCATCAATCGCCAGCTTAGCGTCACGCATCGCTTTTTTGACGGCGTTCAAGGTTTTTGCCACCAAATGCTTGGTGATATCAGCAAGCTTCATCTGGTCAAAGGCGGCATCGATCCCACCAACATCCAAAACGCGCCGCGAATTCCTCGATCCACTCTAGGCCTCACCGACCACGACCGCGTCATCCTCTGGGTCGGACGCCTCGACCCCGTCAAAGGCCTGGACATTCTGATCGATGCCACCACCAGGCACTCCATGAGCGAGAATATCCATGTGCTCCTCGCCGGCGACGGCCTCCTT
>JACPVY010000209.1 GCA_016197345.1 Burkholderiales bacterium | reverse complement strand
GCAGATAACATATATCAATACAAGGGAATTTACTATCTGCAATTTGAAAAATGTTTAAACCCAATTTGAATCATTTGTCTAGCCGCCGGCTGTAGAGACAAATATGCGACTCAAATTTCAACACCTTTAAATTAAGAAAACTACTTTGATGACAACTACGTATTCTGTTCTTGTCTATTTGCCTGTGAAGATTTTGTCTTCAAGATGGGTGTACTATATCAATCGAATTTCTGCATGTCAACAGTTTTCCACAGGAAATTTAGAAGGATTTACCTCTATTTTTCATCGCCATTGTTTTTGTGGATTCAAGCTTAAATGATGCGATGCAATATATTTTGAGCCATTTCTATTTCAAAGCCAAAGCCACGACTGAGGCAATCAGTTAACTAGTACCTGCTGCACCGCAACGTGGCTTTAAGCAACATTTAGAACAATGCCACAAACGCCTTCGCCGCAGGCGCGACTTCACCGTTCTCGACATACACACTGCTAATCGCCGCCACCATATCCGCCCCTAGCGCTACTAGCGGACGGGAATTTTCCACCGTCATGCCACCAATCACCACACACGGCAAGGCAATTTCCGCCTTCGCCTGCGTAACGATGGAGGCAGGCGTCGAGACCTCATATTTTTTGACACGCGAAGGGTAAAAACCACCGAAGGCGACATAGCTCGCGCCTTCATTTGCTGCTTTATGCGCTAATTCCATACTGCCATAGCACGAGCTACCGAGGATTTTTTCCGGCCCAATCAAGGCACGCGCCTGCGCGACACTCGTGTCCGTGCCACCCACATGGACGCCATCGGCATCTAATTCCAAACACAATTCGATGAAATCATTGATGATAAACGGCACGCTATAGCGGCGGCATAGCTGCTGCAAAGCACTCGCTTGCGCTAGGCGCTGCGCGGCATCGGCGGTTTTATGACGATATTGCAAGAGCGCGGCACCTGCTTGCAAGGCTTGCTCGGAAGCGGCGACTAGCTGCGCAGTGTCGTCCCAATCTGGGGTAACGAGATACAAACCGCGCAGGGTGTGAGGGTGTGGCATAGGTACTCCAATGTGTTTGTGGGATTGCTGACAATGACGGACTTCCTACCGCTAGCACCCGCCGTCCTTGCTACGCCTGCGCTATCAAGACCTTCGCGGTGGAAAATTCGTTTGAATTGGATAGCGGAATCTCGCATTCACCAGCGTCGCATTGCCCAAATTTGCTGAGATCGCGCATTTTACCGCGAACAAGAAGCGAGGCTTAGGGAGAGCGTGCGAAGACAAGAAAATCGTATGCGTTTGCAAAGCGGCGCTAGCAAAGTTTTCAAGCACTTGAAGATGGAACAGCACTTCCATTGCAAGCATTGGAAATCGTCCCCGATGCCAACCCAAGGCACAGCCCAGCCATCAATCAATCTAGTATCACCTACCTCTGCAAAGTACATTGCATTGAAACTAGTCATATCCGAACCGTGGTTTTCCCAGTCTAAAGCGATAAGCACAGGCACCCAGTAGATTTTTCGAGACACCATGAAGACGAGATGAACCGGAAACCTATCTAACTTTCTGTCCCCGGTTCCTCATTCAAGAAAATCAAGCGGCTAGCTTGGCAGCCAATACATCTACTTTTGCGATAGTCGGCGCTTCCACCAATAGATCTGCCGCTTTCGCCATCAGCGCGGCGGCAATTGGCCCTGCAAGATGTGCGTCCCGCCCGGCGTCATCAGCAAATGCATCGAAGATACCGAAGACCGATGGACTCAGTTTGAGCGCGAACCAGACGGTGGTTCCCGCTTCTTGATTTGCCAGCGGCAAAGCGCTTTTCAAAAACGATTCGACTTCTGCTTCTTTGCCTGGCTTCGCTGTCATTTGAGCGAGGATTGCGACGTTGACCATGTGAATGCTCCTTAGTGTTGTGAATCAAAGTTGTGAATCAAGGCTGCATTGTATGGACTATTTTGCCCGGTCGATAGTGGCAATAATGCCAACAATGCTATCATTTCCGCCATCTCAACTTTCTCACTTCTGCCATGCTAATTTACATACTCGCGCTGGATGGTGTGTTTGATATCGGCCTCGCTTCGCTCAGCGATGTGATCGGTACGGCAAGCGAGCTCATGACGCAAGAGCAAAGCTCGCTGCAATTCGATGTGCGTTTGGTTGGGGTGCGGCGCAAAGTGCATACAGCACAGGGTTTGACGGTGCCAGCGTTATCAGCAGCAGAATTGCCCTGCATTGACGGCAGCGTTGGCGCGACGAGATGTGATCGACGCCGGAACTTGCCTGAAAACGTGGGCGCGACAAGGCGCAGCAATCGGCGCTGCATGCACCGGAACCTTTATCCTCGCCGAAACGGGGCTGCTCGATGGACAAAGTGCGACCACATCTTGGTGGCTGTCATCCTTATTTCGGCAGCGCTACCCGCGTGTCACACTGGATGAAACGAGGATGCTCGTCACTTCATCGCGCTTCACCACGGCGGGTGCTGCACTTGCCCACCTTGATCTGGGGTTAGGCGTCGTACGTAGTCAAAGCCCGTCGCTAGCGGCCTTATGTGCACGATATTTACTGATTGAGTCTCGCCCATCGCAAGCGATGTTCGTGATTCCCGATCACGTCGCGCATACCGACCCGATCGTGGAACGCTTTGAACAATGGGCACGAGCGCGCTTAGCGCAAGGTTTTTCTATGAGCGAAGCCGCGAGCGCGATAGGCACCAGCGAACGTACCTTGGGGCGCCGCATGCAAGCCGTGCTAGGCAAATCGCCCTTGGCCTATTTTCAAGATTTACGCGTGGAAAGAGCGGTGCATCTATTGCAAACGAGCGATGAATGAATCGAACGAATCGCCACTTTAGTGGGCTATGCCGATGGCACGACTTTGCGCACTTTATTACGGCGCAAACTGGGGCGAGGAGTACGCGAATTGCGGGATCGCAGCGAGTAGGCAGGTAAGTCAGATCTGCCAGCAAATGCAGGGTGGAGAAAACCTGTCCCTTCATCGGTAAGACATGAGGCAACCGCAGGGACACGAGAGCAAAGGTTGCGGGTTAAATAAATCAAATGAACCTGACCCCATAGATTTTTTATCTTTGCGGCATCCACTGCCCGCTAGCGATGGGGTAGGCGTGCTGCAAGGCGGCTTGGCAATATTCTTGCGCACGTAGCAGAGCAGATTCCATGCTCTGCCCCCGCGCTAGCTGGCCTGCGAGCGCACTCGCTAGCGTGCAGCCACTGCCGTGAAATTCCCCCGCTAAGCGTGGCCATTGCCAATGCTGAGTCCCTGCGCTGCTATAGCAAACGTTTTCCACCTGTGCACCACTAGCATGCCCCCCTTTTAGCAGCACGTATTGACAACCTTGCGCCAACAAATGCGCGGCACGGGCGTCATTTTCCTCAAATTGGGGACATAGCCTAGCAATCTCCGGCAAATTCGGCAGCACCACAGTGGCTAGCGGCAAGAGGATTTGCATGATGGCGAGCGGATCATCTTGCGCCAAATTATCGCCATGGCCGCTCGCCAGCACAGGATCGAGGATCAACGGCAAATCTGGCTGAGTTTGCCGCAATTCGCGCGCCAGCGTAGCAATCAATTGCGCATTGGCGATGCTACCGATAATGCCGAGTTTGACCGCGCTAATCTTGATTTTGGCGATCAAGGCACGCGCTTGCGCTTCGACCTCGCTGCTTGCAAGCGCCCGCACGCTATGCACACGGTCGTTATCCTGCACTGTCAACACCGTCAGCACTGGCATCGCGTGCGCGCCTTGGGCGTTAATTGCCGTAATATCCGCTGCTAAACCAGCGCCGCCGCTAGGGTCTAATCCCGCAAACACCAGCACCGCTGGGCGTGTGTCCCCCGTTTGTTGCTCCAACATGATTAATTGACGCGACCCGCCATAGGCGACGACGGTGAAGCAGCAAATTTACGGGGAATACGCCCCGCCAAGAATGCTTCGCGCCCGGCTTCCACCGCCAACTTCATCGCCCGCGCCATGCGGATAGGATCACGCGCGCCAGCGATAGCGGTATTCATCAAAACGCCGTCGCAACCCAATTCCATCGCAATCGCCGCGTCCGATGCCGTGCCGACGCCAGCATCGACTAGCACTGGCACTTTCGCTTGCTCGATAATCAGGGACAGGTTCCACGGATTCAAAATCCCCATACCAGAACCAATCAAGGACGCTAGCGGCATC
>JACPVY010000208.1 GCA_016197345.1 Burkholderiales bacterium | reverse complement strand
GGTTTGTTTGTCCCTTCTGGTACCCAATCCAATTTGGTCGCGATGTTGACGCATTGCCAGCGCGGCGATGAATATATCACTGGTCAAGAGCAGCACACCTATCGTTTTGAAGGTGGTGGTGCGGCAGTATTTGGTAGCATCCAACCACAGCCTCTGAATAATCAAGCCGATGGTAGCCTTGATCTCGAGGAAATCGAAGCCGCCATCAAACCGCCTGATTTCCATTTTGCCCGCACCCGTTTGTTGACACTAGAAAACACCATTGGCGGCCGCGTATTGCCGATGACTTACCTCAAGGCATTTGAAGCCTTGGCGCGTCGCCGTGGCTTAGCAACCCATCTCGATGGCGCGCGGATTTGCAATGCAGCGGTTAAATTAGGCGTGACTTTACCGGAATTGGTGACGGGTTTTGATAGCGCATCACCCGCGCCGATGTGTTGCGTGTGGTGGAGTTGACCAAGCAATATTTCGCCAAGCACGCGTAATGCGCTTGGGGGCAAGATAGACATGACTCGTCCTGCTGTGCGGCTGTCGAAAAAGTTTGGGGGGCATGTCGTGTGTGTCCCCTCTCCCCTCGTGGGAGAGGGTTAGGGAGAGGGGGCGGTTGCAATAGGACGGCACTTTTTTGGTGATAATGGCAATAAAGAATTAATTATGTTTTTTTGCACAAAATGTTGTTGTTTGTGCTCAGCCGCCCCCTCTCTCCCGGCCTCTCTCCCACAAGGGGCGAGAGGTGGGGGGCGCTTGTCGCATGAAGTTGCGTAACGTCCCCCACCTCTCCGCCACAGCACAAATCCTTCGGCTATGCTATGTTGTGCGCACTTGTTCTATTTAGCCTAGTGCCTGCTATGAAACCCGAACCTCTCGCCGCTGTGTTTAGCGCCATCATCCCTGCCCCTTTTGGTGCGATGGGCATACGCACCGAAGCGCAGCAAGTGCGCGAACTTGTCTATCTACCGCCTTCATTTGCACGAGCACCACCACAAGATGCCTTTTCACAGCGCGTAGCAGAACAAGTGACGGCCTATTTTAACGATCCTGATTTTGTCTTCGATTTGCCAGTGCGCGCAGCGGGGACAGACTTTCAGCGCCGCGTGTGGACAGCGATTAGCAGCGTGCCGCGCGGTGAGGTGCGCACCTATGGCCAAATCGCGAAAGCAGTGCAATCGGCGCCGCGTGCAGTGGGGCAAGCCTGTGGCGCGAATTGGGTGCCGTTGATCATTCCTTGTCATCGCGTCACCGCCAGTGGCGGTCTCGGTGGCTTTGCCCATCATGCCGACAATGAAGGTTTTCACTTGAATGTGAAGCGCTGGCTGTTGAAACATGAACAGGTCGCAGGTTACTGATGGCGCGCCCCAAAAAAGGTGACATACCTGCACCGCCATTGAACGACGCCAATCAAGCGGCAATCGACCAGTTTTGCGATAACCTATGGCTAGAAGATGGCCTCGCCAAAAATACGCTAGACGCCTATCGCCAAGACATGAGGTTGTTTGCTTTATGGCTGCAAGAGCAGGGCGCGCAGGATTTATATCAAGTCACGAATATCGAGATTGTCAGCTATTTCGCCGCGCGCCATCTCGGTACCAAGGCGACGTCGAGCAATCGGCGTTTAGCGGTGTTTAAGCGCTTTTATCAAATGGCGTTGCGCCAGAATTTGATCAAAGTCGATCCTTGTTTGCACATGCATAGCGCGAAACAAGCGCCACGTTTTCCGAAAACGCTGTCAGAAAATCATGTCGAAAGCTTGCTTGCGGCACCGGATGTGAATACGCCACTGGGTTTGCGTGATCGCACCATGCTGGAATTAATGTATGCCAGCGGCTTGCGCGTTTCTGAATTAGTGTTGTTGGAAACCACCCAATTGAGTTTGCAAGAAGATGTCTTACGCGTCACTGGTAAAGGCGATAAAACCCGGCTAGTGCCATTTGGCGAGCATGCGCATAACTGGGTGGTGCGCTATATGCATGAAGCGCGCCCGGAAATACTTCAGGGACAGATCTCTAGCGCGATCTTTGTCACTGCGCGGGGTGAGGCGATGACGCGCCAGATGTTTTGGGTCATCATCAAAAAATATGCGCAGCAAGCGGGCATACATGTCCCGCTATCGCCGCATACTTTGCGCCATGCATTTGCCACACACCTTCTCAACCATGGAGCGGATTTGCGCGTAGTGCAATTATTATTGGGACACGCCGATATCTCGACCACCCAAATCTACACCCACGTCGCGCGCGAACGTTTAAAACTGATTCACGCCGCGCACCATCCGCGCGGCTAACGCTGAGGAAATTATGGCCGTCTCGTTACACCATTTTCATATTGCCGCACCAGCTGATTTGTTGGACCAAGTGAAAGCGTTTTATGAAAAATTATTTGATTTGCAGCAGGGGCCACGGCCAGCTTTTGCTAGCCGCGGTTTTTGGCTATATTCCGGCGATCATGCCCTGTTGCACTTAGCCGTCGCCAATGAAAATGCTTGCCGTCAGACCACCCAATCGACAATAGATCATATTGCCTTGCGCTGTGACGATATGCCAGCAATGCAAGCCAAAATCACCGCGATGCAGCTGCCATTTCAGGTTTTTCACGTGCCACCTTTGCCGGACGATGATCCTGCTTTGCAGCAAATCCAACTATTTGTGACCGACCCGGCGGGCAATAATCTGGAACTCAATTTTATCGTGCCGCGTTGAGTGGAAAATATTGCGCTGTTTTGTGTGTTGCCTTGCCAATAAAAAAACGCCGCCGTTCTGGCGATATCCAGAACGGCGGCGTGCGCATGTAGCGGCGATACTTAATGCATTTGATTACTTGCGATTCCGCGCTTATTTCAAATCAAATTTGCAATTGGTGGAACCAGAGCTGACCTGTAAGCCAGCCAAGGCCAAGCCGCCAGCAGTTGCCGCATACTGAGGCGATGATACTTTGATCGTAAAGTAATTGAAATTGCGACCATCGCTACCCAGCGGTAAGGCTTGTAGCGTGAAGGAATCCTTTTTTCCGGTAGTGGTCATTTTCATATACGAACCACTCAATGGCGATTTTGCCACAATCGAACCGGCGCTCGTCGTTAAGGTCAAGGTACCATTTTTGGAAATCGAAAAAGTGCAAGCCGCATTGCCAAAAACAGTCTGTCCCGACGCCGTGCCGATCATGCATTGGTAGAACTCTGGTACCGAACTAGCATTGAAGGGCATGTCTGGGCAGGCCCCCATTTGCGCCATCGTTAACTGTGGCAGCACCTCTGGTGGGCTATACGGCGTATAGGTGATGCCATTGGCAATGGCGGCGGCAACTTGCGCTTTGTTTTCATCGCTTTCGCTGAAATACGCCATCACTTCGGCCATGCTAGTGGCGTGATTATTCAAATTGCCTACCCAATAGGTATAGCCTGGCTGATCGAGTGCGCGATGCAATACGTTGGCATACAGTGAATTGACAAAACTGTCATTGGCCAGATTGGCGCCATATTTTGTCTTGAATTCGTCCGAACCCATAAAGCCGCTCGAAACCGAATTGAGCGACGCACCTTGATCCATGTTGTAAATCCAAAAGCCCAGACCGCTTTGGTCAGGTGTGCGGTTAAATGCTGCTTGATAGACGCGATAAGCCTTGCCAGCAACACCAGTCAAATCATACGCCACGCCGACATCGGCAAAGACGAGGCGGGTAGGTGCCGTCAGATTGGTTTCGCCATCCAGACCGACATTGTCTTTCACCGTATAGCCGGTGCTGGTTTTGGTAATCGTGTAGTTAGCGCGATTGCCGGAAAAAGTCGTGACGCCATTCACCGTTGTTACCTGCGCCAAGAGTTTGGGTGCGGCTGCCGTTGGCTGTGATGTTGTGCCGGAACCAGCACCACATGCAGCTAATAGAAGACTTGTGCTAAAAGCAAGTGCCTGTCCCCACAATTTCATTTGTTGCTCCCTATTAAAAATTGACCACATTAAAAAAAATACATTTTCTCAGAAAAAAAGCAAAAATTTGCGAATAAACTTATCGAGTTTTAAATAAACAGTTTGTTTGGGGAAAGTGTTGTTTGATGACAGTTGGAGATTTGTAAAAAAATTCCATCTGGCAGTTAACTGCAAGAGGTCGGCGTCGAGGGCGGTGGCTAGAAAAAAACCTCCTAGCCGCGAAGCTAGGAGGTTGTGAACGTCTTTTCTTGGAGGGATTAGACGAGGGTATTGCTCGGTACTGCTAGCGTATCAGCGCCAGCGGAAACAGTTGAAGCATGTGTCGCGTCGATGTGTTTGCCAT
>JACPVY010000207.1 GCA_016197345.1 Burkholderiales bacterium | reverse complement strand
TTTGTATGACGGTTGATATCACCGAACGGACCCGCACCGAAGAATGGTTGCGTTTGCTAGAGCACTGTGTAGCGCGCTTAAATGATGTCGTCTTCATCACCGAACCGATGCCGAATTGGGAACACTGGCCAACGATTATTTTCGTCAACGATGCATTCGAGCGCCAAACTGGCTATAGCCGCGCGGAGGCAGTCGGCAAAACCAGTGAAATCCTACGCGGCCCCAATACCAATAATGCTGAGCTGCAAAGGCTGGGACGCGCCATGCATGAATGGCAGCCGATTCGCAGCGAATTAATCAATTACCACAAAAATGGCACGGAAATCTGGATGGAGTTGGAATTGGTGCCGATTGCCGACGCCAAAGGGCAATACCAATATTGGGTGACAGTTGCCCGCAACGTCAATGAGCGCAAGCAAGCCGAACAAGCCTTGCGCGCCAGTGAGGCGATGCACCGCGCGATCATTGATCACGCGCCGCTACCGATGCTGGTTTCAGACATGGAAACCAATCGCGTGGTGTATAGCAATCAACGCTGCAAAATCATGTTTGCTGCCACCGACGAACGCACGGTGAGTCGCTTTGCGAATGACTATTTCATTGACGAAGCAGAAGGCTTAGCGCTAGCGGCGAAAGTGAGGCAGCAAGGCTTTGTCAATGATGTCGAAGTCATGTTAAAAGACTGCGCCAACCGTCCATTTTGGGCGATGGTATCGATGGTGCAATCACGCTATGAAGGGCGGGACAGCATCATTTCCAGCATGGTCGATATCTCTGCCATCAAAACCATTCAAGAGCAATTGCGCGAATCGCGCGAAAAGGCCGATAGCGCCAACAACGCTAAGAGCGCCTTCTTATCGAATATGAGCCATGAAATTCGCACGCCATTAAATAGCATCCTCGGCATGACGTATTTGGCACTTGCCACCACACTCGACGCTAAGCAGCGTGACTACCTCGAGAAAATCCATCTTTCCGGACAGCATCTATTGGCCCTGATTGATGATATCCTTGACTTTTCCAAAATTGAGGCAGGCATGTTTAGCATCGAAAACATCCCGTTTAATCTGCATGAGGTCATCAATAAGCTGCAAGATTTGATGGCTCAGCGTATCCGCGCGAAAGGTTTGCAGTTTGCCTTGCAGCTTGGCGACGGTGTGGCAGCGGATTATGCCGGCGACCCGCTCCGTCTGTCCCAGATTCTGATTAATTTAACTGGCAATGCGCTGAAATTTACTAATCAGGGACAAATCACCGTCGCCGTCAACAAAGTCAACGCGCCTGCAAACGACACCCCTAGGGTGACACACCTGCGTTTTTCGGTACAAGATACCGGCATTGGCCTCAATGCCGAACAATTAGCGCTGTTATTTAAACCATTTCAACAAGCCGACATTTCCTCCAGCCGCAAATATGGCGGCACAGGCTTGGGCTTAGCAATCAGCCGTCAATTGGTTGAATTAATGCATGGCGAAATTGGTGTGCATAGTGAACCGGGCGTCGGCAGCACATTCTGGTTCACCTTACCCCTACAACGCCACGTCCAAGCACTAGCGCAAGTAGCGCCTACACCAGCGGTGCCGATCGCCGAATTGATTGCACATGCACGGCAAAAATTGGCAGGCTGCAGCGTGTTGCTGGCCGAAGATGCGCCACTCAATCAACAAGTGGCCATGGAGTTACTGTCTAGCGTTGGCGTGGAAGTGACGATTGCCAATGACGGTCATGAAGCGCTGGCGTGGTTGCAGCAACGCAAATTTGATTGCGTGTTGATGGATGTGCAAATGCCGGGCATGGATGGACTTGAGGCGACCCGCGCGATCCGCGCCAATCCAGCGCTATCAGACAACATCATTATCGCCATGACCGCCAACGCCTCAGCGCAAGACCGCAGCCAATGCTTAGCCTGCGGCATGGAAGATTTCATCACCAAACCGATAAAACCCGCACTACTCTATACCACCCTCAGCAAATGGATGGAAGCGCCGAACAGTGGCGAGCAAAGCTTAGCAAGCGCCCCTCTCGCTGAGCAAACGAGCGCCCCGCTTAACCAATTTGCGCCTGAAGCAGGGACAGAGGACAGCGGCACGATTGAAGCAATCGACCTTACCCCCCTGACTGACTTAATCGGGCACGACCCTGCCCTCGTGAAAAAATTTGTGTGGATGTTTTTTGATTCGGCTGATGCGCAAATGGAGCAAATCGGCACTGCATTGAATCAAGACAATCGCCCCGACGCCGCGCGTTTACTACACGGATTGCGTAGCGAAGCCTGTGCGATGGGCGCCCGCAGCAAGTCAAATTGAGTATGCGCAGCCAAGTAGAAACCGCAGAACGCGATTATGCGGTGTGACTGCTTGCCATACCGGTAGCAATAGTGAGTCTGTCCCACTTCATGAATGATCAAGCGCAGCTTCGATGGCATGCAATTCGAAAGACGACCGTTTATTCCGACTAGACCATCGCTGCGCGTGGCGACGACGGCAAGCCAAGTCAACGCCGAGGAACGTAAAGAATTGTCGTAGATTGAACTATTTAGTAGGCAATGAGTCCGCCACAAGCTGCCCTCCCTATCGCCAGTGGCGCAGCTTGAATGAAGAAACAATGAGCATAACGCGCACGCCAGTTCGCTGGCGCGCATTACTTTTTTAGCTAAAAATATTAACGAATTGCCTCAAGACGAGGTAACTGAATAATGAAGAAAACGAGCATAGCAATCATTTTTCTCGCCATCGCTGGTGGCGCTTGGTATGGCTGGAGTCGCGGTAATGGGGACACCAATAGCGCCAAAGTCAGCAAAGAAGGGAAAGATGCGCCACCGACCCCGGTCAGTTTGGTGGTCGCCAAGCGACAAGATGTCCCCGTTATATTGACTGCCAATGCCAGTGTTAGCCCAGTAGCAAGCGTTGACCTGCGGCCACAAGTGAGTAACACCATCGCCAAAGTGCATGTGCATGAAGGTGAAACGGTGAAGCAAGGGCAATTATTGTTTAGCCTCGATCAGCGCAATGAGATGGCCGGCCTCGAGCGTGCGAAGGCGCAATTAGCAAAAGATCAGGCGGGCTTATTGGATTTGCAACGCCAATTACGGCGTAGCGATGAATTACTCGCCAAAAACTTCATTTCGCGCGGCGCGAACGATACGCTTTTGAGCCAATTACAAGCGCAACAAGCCACCCTCGCACTCGATCAAGCCAACTTGCATAGCGCCCAAATTGCACTCGATTACACCAGCATCAAAGCGCCGATGACGGGGCGCATTGGTAGCATCAATGTTTTTCCCGGTAGCCTCGTCCAAGCGACCACGACGCTAGCGCAAATCAATCAAATTAACCCAATCAATATCAGCTTTACGGTGCCAGAAGATCAACTAGGCAAACTGCTCGCGGCACAGCAAAACGGCGCGGTGACGGTGCAAACTACCCCAGCAGGCAGCAGCACAAGCTTAGTCGGCAAATTGAGTTTCATCGATAATACAGTCGATACCCAATCCGGCACGATTAAGCTGAAAGCCGAATTTGATAACCAAAAACAACTGCTATGGCCGGGCCAATACACGACGGCGAGTTTGACAGTAACAACCCTGAAAGACGTGGTCGTAATCCCAGTAGCGGCGGTGATCACCAATGCCAAAGGCAAATCGGTGTTTACGGTGGAAGCAGACCAAAGCGCGAAACAACGCCCGATCAGCCTATTGCATACCTTTGGCAGCATGGTTGCGGTCAGTGGTCTTGATGGCGGTGAAAAAGTGATCCTCGAAGGTCGCCAAAATCTGCGCCCCGGCGGCAAAATCAAGGAAATGAGCGCTAGCGACAAGGGCGACAAAGCCAAGGATAAAAAAGACAGCACGGCCAAGCCAACCGAGCATGCCAGCAAGGGTAGCGCAGCATGAATCTATCCGAAATCAGTATCCGACGGCCAGTGATGGTCGTGCTGTTGTCGCTCTCCTTGATTGTTGCGGGTATTTTGGGCTTGCGGCAAATCCCAGTGGCGGCACTGCCTAGCTATAACACGCCCGTGATTAACGTCAACGCCGATTTACCCGGCGCTAGCCCTGAAACAATGGCGTCATCAGTCGCGCTACCGCTAGAGAAACAATTTTCGACGATAGGCGGGATTAGCGTCATCACCTCCTCCTCGACCTTGGGTTCGACCTCGCTCACGCTGGAATTTGACTCTAGCATTAATGTCAATGCCGCTGCGGTCGATGTGCAGGCAGCGCTGTTGCGGGCGCAGCGCTCGCTCCCGACTGAAATGACCGATTTGCCGTCTTATCGCAAAGTCAATCCAGCCGATGCGCCGATTTTATTTATGGCGATGACGTCGCCTGCCATGAATTTATCGGACTTAAATGATTACGCCGAAAATCTGATTGCGCCCGGCTTATCGACCATCAATGGCGTGGCGCAAGTCAATGTCTTCGGTGCCAAGCGCTTTGCGGTACGGGTGCGTATCAAGCAAGAACGCCTCAATTCGCGCAATTTGAGCATGGAAGAAGTCGCTGCAGCGATCAGGAGCGCCAATCCAAATTCGCCGATAGGCTCCTTGGAAGGCGATAAACAAACAATGACGATACAAGCAAACGGCCAATTGACCAAGGCAGCCGATTTTGCCGAAATCATTGTCGCCACACGCAATGGTCTACCGGTGCGCCTGAAAGAAATCGCTAGCGTCGAAGATAGTTACCAAACCGTGCGCTCGTTTGGTAGCTATAACACCGAGCGTTCTGTCGTGTTAGCCGTACAACGTCAGCCCAATGCCAACACGGTGCAAGTGGTGGATGCGGTGCGTAAGTTGATGCCAACCTTTCAACAACAAATCCCCTCGTCGATCAAAATTACCCTCGTCAATGATCGCTCGCTCTCGATTCGTGCCGCGATTGAAGACGTCAAGAATTAGGGCAAAAACCCTTGCACGCAGCCCTAATCGGGGCGAAAGAGATGGGCTTTACGATTGTCTCGATTTCGCTGTCGCTGGTCGCCGTCTTCATCCCTATCTTTTTCATGCCGGGCGTGATCGGCTTGCTCTTTCACGAATTTGCCGTCGTCGTTTCGCTCTCGATTTTAGTGTCTGCCGTGGTGTCCTTAACGCTGGTGCCGATGTTAGCGAGCCGTTTTTTGAACACGCAAGATGCACACACCACGGTAGATGGCCAAGCTTCGTCATTGCATGGCGTCAGCCGCTGGTTTGAATACCTGTTTGGCCGCTTGCAAGCAGGCTATACCTGGGCGCTCGATATCGCCTTACACCATCGTTTTTTCGTCTTAGGGATGGCTTTTGCCACCTTTGCGCTAACGGTCTATCTCTACAATGTGATACCGAAGGGATTTTTCCCGGAGGAAGATATCGGCCAAATTCAGGTTTCGACCGAATCGACGGAAGATACGTCGTCTAGCGCGATGCTAGCGATGCAAGATAAAGTGGCGGCCTTATTTGTCGCTAGCCCGTATTTGACCCATGTGACCTCAGTCGCCACTGGCGGCAATACTGGGCGCATGTTTTTGGTGCTGAAACCGCGTGAACAACGGCCAAAAATGGCGCAGGTGCTCGATAGCTTACGTAAAACCGCACGTACGGTTCCCGGTATTTCGGTCTATTTACGCCCGGTACAAAATCTGCAATTAGGGGGGCGTCCAAGTAAAAGCCGCTATCAATACACGCTACAAAGCGTCAGCCCCCGATGCATTAAATGAATGGGCCAATCGCTTTATGGAAAAAATGCGGGATGATCCTATCTTCCGCGATGTCACCAGCGATTCGCAACAACGCGGTTTGCAAGCGACTCTCAAAATCGACCGCGATAAAGCCAATTTACTTGGCGTGCAAATCAGCGATATTCGTACCGCCCTATATGCCGCCTATGGCGAGCGGCAAGTCTCAACCATTTACACCTCCAGTGCTAGCTATAGCGTGATCATGGAAGCGGCTGACGAAGATAGGCAGTTTGAAACAAGCCTCGGTAAGATCAGCGTACGCAGCAAAAATGGCAATTTGGTGCAGTTATCCAGCCTAGGCACAGTCGAACGCACGGTCGGCCCGACGGTGATCAATCACCAAGGGCAATTGCAAGCGATCACCCTCGCCTTCAATCTTGCACCAGACGTACCGCTCGGTGTCGCCACCGATAAGATCACCAAAATCGGTCAAGAGATAAAATTGCCCGCGTCCATCATTACCAAATACGGTGGTGATGCGGCGGTGTTTCAAGATTCGCAAGCAAGCCAAATCATTTTGATCGTCGCCGCGCTGTTGGTGATTTATGTTTTGCTTGGCGTGCTATATGAAAGCTATATCCATCCTTTAACGATTTTGGCGGGCTTGCCCTCGGCCGCAGTCGGGGCTTTGCTCACGTTAATGATGTTTGGACAAGATTTGACGATTATCGCCACCATCGGCATCTTGATGTTGATAGGCATCGTCAAGAAAAACGCCATCATGATGATCGACTTCGCCCTACATGCGCAGCGTGAGCAAGGAATGACCGTCAACGGTTTGAAAATAAATTGCACGGTTTCATTTTCGCGCAGTTTGGCGTAAATCGTGATAACGGCTGAGATTAGAGCAATGATTGAAAGC
>JACPVY010000158.1 GCA_016197345.1 Burkholderiales bacterium | reverse complement strand
TGGATGCGTGGATAGAGCGCAAAAACCAGCAGGCAACCGAGTGGGATATAGGCCAGCACATTGGTAATGATGTCAAACGCCGTCCAATAGCGCGGCATGGTGACAGTGAGAAACGCCAGCAGCGGGGTGGCGGCGTCATGCCAGCCAGACAGTGGATACAGACTGGCATAGCTAATGACTAACAAATAAACGACTAAACAGACGCGCGCTAGCGGTGATGCTTGAGGGGGATGACGGCCACCGTTTTTAGCTGCAGCGGAATGTGGCATTGCTTACTTCACCTGAGGCTGGTTGCTGAGCCATAGCAGTAATTCGTCAATCGCGCGGTCACTGGCAAGCGCTAACGCTTGCGCGCCGCCAATTGCATCAGCACGCGGGGCGGCCACCTGCTGGGTAAAAGTCTTTTGCGCTAGCAATTGGCGACCCGCAATCAGGCTAACGCGCCAACTGAAACCGGCTTGGCTTTGCTGCGCCTGGCTAAAGTGTTGGCTGAAATCGTCGAGCTCAATGCGCAGACTTGGCGCGACAACACCATCGTTGCCCGCCAGCACACGTACGCCCGCTTGCGCAAGCCGGCTTTTCAGGCGTTGCGTCAGCATTTGTGGTGGTGGCATATGCCAGCGGCTATTGGCATACGGCAGCGCTTGCTGCGCATTCGCGTAATGTAGGCGGTAGAGCATCGCTTGGCTATCGAGCCACGCCGGAGCGCTGATATCTTGCACTTTGATCGTACGTTCGCTCGCTGCGGGTGTGCTAGCAAGAGCAGGCAAGGGGCCGAGATCAAATTGCTGCGCGTTTGGCCTAGGGCTAGCACATCCAAATAAAGAGAGGGCGATCAGGCTAAGGCCAGCAAGATTGGCTGCAAAAAAATTCACGCGCGACGTCTCCACGGTTTAAGGCTGAGGGCTGGCGGGATTGCCAGCGCTAGGGGCAACAAAGCCAGTTTCGCCGGGGCCAGGTGCGATCGGCGCGGCCCCAAAAATCAGGCTTTGTGGCCTTTCGTTGAATGTATTCAGACTTTTATTGAACACTCGCATCGTGCCGCGCGCATCTTCTGATAGCGCTTGAATGCGTGGCAAGGTTTCTTGCTCGACCTCATTCGCTAGCCCCGTAAATTGCGTCACGCCTTGGTTGATTTTGGCGAGTGTGCCATCTTTCGCTTGTAAATTCTGTGCGGTTTGATTCAAGGTGTTGGCCAATTTGCTGGCGTCGTGGGCGAGGGTATCGACTGCTTGCAAGCTGTTTTGCGCTTTTTCTGCTAGGGCTGGCAGGCGCGCTAGTGTCGGCTGTAATTGATCGGGCAGGGTGCTAAATTTATCCGCCGCTTTGCCAAATTTATCGAGCGTATCGAAGATTTTTTGTTGATTGCTGAGGGCCAGCAAGGCATTTGCGCGGCGTGTTAATTCTTCACTTTGGCCCAAGATTTGTTTCGCGTTTTGCTCTAGTTGCGCGAGTAAGCCGGGCCGCAGTGGTAGTCGTGCCATATTGCTGGCGCTACTGGTCAAGGGTTGCGGTTGTTTGCCATCATCATCTAATTGCACAAAGGCAATCCCAGTGACGCCTTGATAGCCTAGCGTGGCAAAGGTGGAGTGGGTAATCGGCGTTTCTGGGCTGACGTGGATTTCAACCAAAATCTGCCCGCGTTTTTCTGGGTCGAACGCAATGGTTTTGACGCGCCCGACCATCAAGCCGCGAAAACGCACGGGTGCTTGTGGGTTGAGGCCAGAAATTGCTTGCGAAGTAGAGAGAAGATAGGGGATGCGTTCGGCGCGGTCGCGATTGAACCAGATGGCGCCCCAGATCGTGGCGATCAAAAGCAATACTGTAAAACAGCCAGTGATAAGGGCGTGAGATTTATTTTCCATTTCGGCACATTCATAGGTGCATCCCCAGCCGTCATCGGCTTCGGGGTGCGCACGGCAAGAACGGCCATTTTACCAAGGGACGCTGGAAATACCTACTGTGCGTGTCAGTTATGCGGATCAGCACCAACATCCGGCTATTGCGGTGGCGGTGGCGGCGCGGTTTTGCGTAGCGGTAGGCGGAACCAGAATATCGTCTTCACCCCGACTTCTGAGGTGAAACCGATCTCCCCTTGCATTTTTTCGATCAGGGTTTTGGTGATATGCAAACCTAGGCCAGCACCGCCGACATTGCGAGTATTGGTCGCATCGGCTTGGGCGAATTTGCCGAAAATCTGGTTGTGAAAATCGGCTGGGATGCCCCTGCCATGGTCTTCAATTTCGACCAAGACATCGCTTGCGTGAGGGGTGACACGTACCTCGATTTGATCGCCGGGGGGCGAGAATTTGGCCGCATTTGACAGCAAATTGGCGAAAATTTGCATCAATCTATCGGCATCGGCCAGCACCGGGGCATGCTCGCCCCGCAATACAAAGCTCACTCCTAGCGATTGTCCATAGCCTGCATTGGCATCTAATGCTTGTTGCGCCAAGCTCAGCATATCTAGCGGGAGTAAATTAAGTTGCATGCGACCTGAAGTGAGCTTTTCCATATCGAGAATATCGTTCACCAGACCGACTAGGCGTTGGCTATTTTGATGGGCGATGTGGATCAGTTGCAGTGCTTTTGTCGGCAGTTCGCCGCATACCCCTGCTTCTAGCAGACCGAGTGAGCCGCGGATGGAGGTGAGTGGCGTGCGTAACTCATGGCTGACCACCGAAATAAATTCCGATTTCAAATGGTCTATGCGTTTTTGTTCGCGCAAATCGAGCACAAAACCTACCCATTCCTCGCTGCCGCCCTCTAATTGCGCTAAGCCCATCATGATAGGGATGATCATGCCGTTACGGCTGACGATGTTGCTTTCAAATTGGCACGTATTGCCATGTTGAAAGAGTTGTGTAATCGCGTTTTCTTGTGGCAAACGGCTGTCAACGTCGGTGATCTCCAGCCAATTGAGCTGACCTTGGTCTAATTCGTGGCGCTGATAGCCTGTCATGTGCAATAAGACATCGTTTGCCTCCAATAACTGTCCATCCGGGCGTCCCTGCACAATACCTATCATGCTAGAGTTCATTAGGCGCCGCAGGCGCAGTTCGCTGGCAACCAGTGCCTCATAGCTATGGCGGACTTCTTCTTCGAGTTGATGTTGTTTTTCTTTAACGATAGCTTGCTCGGTAATGTCGGTAATAAAGCCGTGCCACAAAATACTGCCATCGGATAGTTTCTCTGGCTGCGCCACGCCACGACGCCAGCGTAGCCCTTGGCGCGGCAGCAAGACGCGAAATTCCGCCTGCCAAGCGCGCATCGTATCAGCCGAATCTTTGATAGACGCTAGCACTAAGGCCATGTCTTTCGGGTGGATCATCTTGAGTACCGGGCTAGCGTCATCTTTCACCTCGGCAGGCGTCACTTCGTAAAT
>JACPVY010000157.1 GCA_016197345.1 Burkholderiales bacterium | reverse complement strand
GCTTTTGGCGCTCGTGATAGAGGCGAATCCGATGCGCCGCTTGCTCTAGCGCAGTGCGTTGCACAGCGGGCAAGGCCGCTAGCGCATCTTGTAATTCGGCTTGTGAAATTTCCAGTTCCGACATCGCCATCGCCTTGCCATTCGGGCCACGCCCTAAGCGATCAAAGCGATTGCTATAAGCCAACACGGCTTCGTCACCGCGCTGCTGTACTTCAGTCAGAATTTCACGCACCGCCGTTTCAATCGCGGCGTCTTCACTCGCTTCAAACGCTAAGACCGCACGTAATTGCGCAGCAAAATCGCTGTCACTAGCGTTGAGTTTGCGGATCGGCAGTAGAGTCATGATTTCTCAGTTTCTGGCAAAAGGTTTAGGAACAGTTAGCTGGTATGGCTTTGAAAAGGGAACTGCGCTTGCTTGGTTTGTCCTATTCGTGAGGTACCAGCAAAAGGTTGCACATGGGTGCGCTTTGCAGTTTGTAGGGTGGGCAACTTGTTTGCCCACGTTTGTCAATCTCGTTCTTTGCACTGTATTGTGCTCAATTCGAACCGTTCCAAATTTGAAATTTCGTCAAAATGAAGTGCCTTTTACGATCCTTCAAATCCGTGGGCAACAAGTTGCCCACCCTACATTCTTTTGCGGCAGCCACACGAATCGCAAGGGACACACCAATGCCTCACCCCTTCACCGCCGCACTCTCAAACGCCGCTAAAATCGGCGCTAAGCGTTCGCGTTTCATCTTTAGCGCCGCTTGGTTGACGATTAAGCGGGACGATACATCCATGATGTGCTCGACTTCTTCCAAATTATTCGCGCGTAGCGTGCCGCCAGTGCTGACCAAATCGACAATCGCATCCGACAACCCCACGAGCGGCGCTAATTCCATCGAGCCATACAATTTGATCAAATCAACGTGTACGCCTTTGCGCGCAAAGTGTTCGCGCGCGGTTTGCACAAACTTGGTGGCGACTCGCAAGCGCGCGCCTTGACGCACGGCATTTTGATAATCAAAACCTTTTTGCACCGCAACCGACATCCGGCACTGCGCGATGTTCAGGTCGATCGGTTGATACAAACCCTCGCCACCATGCTCGAGCAAGACATCTTTGCCCGCCACACCAAAATCCGCTGCGCCATATTGCACATAGGTCGGCACGTCGGTCGCACGCACAATCACGACACGCAGCAATGGATCTGAGGTTTCCAGAATCAGCTTGCGCGAGCTTTCAGGGTTATCCACCATTTCTATCCCGGCCGCTTTCAATAGCGGCAAGGTGTCTTCAAAAATGCGGCCTTTCGATAAGGCCAGCACTAATTGCTGGTTCTCGCGATCTGCTTGGTTCATTTTATGCGCCTGATATTGGCCCCAACGGCGGACAATTTGACTTCCATTCTGTCATAGCCACGGTCGAGGTGGTAAATACGGTCGATTAGGGTTTCGCCTTGCGCCGCTAAGGCGGCAATCACGAGCGATGCGGAAGCGCGCAAATCGGTCGCCATCACAGGGGCGCCCACCAATTTTTCTACGCCCTTCACCATCGCGGTATTGCCTTCGATTTCGATGTCAGCGCCTAAGCGATTCATTTCTTGCACATGCATAAAACGGTTTTCAAAAATCGTTTCGGTGACGTGGCTGCTGCCTAGCGCTAGCGTATTGACGGCCATGAATTGCGCTTGCATATCGGTTGGGAAACCGGGGTATTCGGTGGTGCGGAAATTGACTGCTTTTGGGCGCGCATCCATTTGCGCACGAATCCAAGTATCACCCACCGTCAATTGCACGCCAAATTCGCGCAATTTATCAAGGGCAGCATCGAGAATATCAGTACGCACGTTCTTCAAGACGATATCACCACCGGCAGCGGCGACAGCGCATAAGAATGTCCCGGTTTCGATACGATCAGCAATCACGCTATGCTGTGCGCCATGCAAGCGCTCAACGCCTTGAATGACGATACGATCTGTCCCAATTCCTGAAATGTTTGCGCCCATGGCGACCAGCAAATGCGCAAGGTCTGTCACTTCTGGCTCGCGTGCCGCGTTTTCCAGCACGGTCTCGCCTTCCGCCAAGCAGGCTGCCATCATCAAGTTTTCGGTGCCGGTGACGGTGATCATATCGGTGACAATGCGCGCGCCTTTTAAGCGTTTGGCTTTAGCGTGGATATAACCCGCTTCTATCGTCACTTCTGCGCCTAGCGCTTGCAAACCTTTGATGTGTTGATCGACCGGGCGCGAACCAATTGCGCAACCGCAACAGAGCTGCGCACAAAATTGGCAAGGCGGCGTTTTTTGCGCCAGAAATCGTAATGTCACCGGAGAGGCGATTGCCGCCAGTGATGAGTAATTTATCCATTATTGTTGTTGAAATTCTTCAGGGGTCAAAGTTTGCATAGAAAGGGCGTGAATTTCTTCGCGCATACGGTCGCCCAATACGCCATATACGATTTGATGCCGCTGCACTGCGCGCTTGCCGACAAAGGCAGGCGAAACGATCACAGCTTTAAAATGCTGACCATCACCCTCGACTTCTAAATGGGTGCATTCCAAACCGGCGGCGATATAGCCGTGGATATTTTCTGGCGTTGTAGTCATCTTATTCCTCAATAGCAAACGGTATGAACGATGGATGGCAATGCGATAGCGTAAGCCTTAGGCCACATTAGTGTCGTAATTTATAGCCACGCTTGAGCATACTCAGCGCTAGGCCAGCCAGCACCACAAAAAAGCCGCTGACAATCGCTAAGCTCAGCCATGGGTTGACATCGGACTGGCCGAAAAAGCCATAGCGAAAACCATCAATCATGTAAAAAAATGGATTAGCGTGCGACACCGCCAGCCAGACTGGTGGCAGCGAATGGATCGAATAAAACACGCCAGACAAAAAGGTTGCAGGCACAATCAAAAAGTTTTGGAAAGCCGCCATTTGATCGAATTTATCCGCCCAAATACCCGCAATAATGCCCGCCGTGCCCAAAATCGCCGCGCCAATTAAACCGAACACCACGATCCATAGCGGCGCCACAAATTGAATATGCGCAAACCAAACGGTGGTGATAAAGACGCCGGCACCGACTGCTAAACCACGCAAGATGGAAGCGAGCACATAGGCCGAGAAAATTTCGACGTGCGACAAAGGTGGCAACAAAATGAAGACCAAATTGCCGGTGATTTTTGATTGCACGAGGGATGAAGCCGAATTGGCAAAAGCGTTTTGCAAGACGCTCATCATCACCAAGCCAGGCACCAAAAAGGCGGTATAGCTTAAGCCCGGATAAACTTGCACATGCTTATCGAGCACATGGCCAAAAATTAATAGGTAGAGCAGCGAGGTCAGAATCGGTGCGGCAATGGTTTGCGTTGCCACTTTCCAAAAGCGTAGCGTTTCTTTGTAGAGCAGGGTTTGAAAACCGACTGAGAACAGATTCATGCGGTGACACCCCCGTTCATGATTTGCAAGAAAACGTCTTCCAAATCAGCCTGTTGCAATTGCAAATCTTCGATCAAACCACCGTTGTTGCGGATCGCTGCCAAAATCGGTTCGACTTCAGTGCATTCATTGATGCGCAAACTCAATTGCGCACCAGCCACGCCGAGGTTGTCGTGATTCGCTAGTAATGGGTGCAGGCTCTCAGGCAAAGCGCCCTGCTTTAAGCGAAATAAAAGTTGCGAACCGGAGATATGTTGAATGAGGGATGCCATCGTGCCTTGCTTAACGACTTTGCCGTTTTTCAGCATCGCCACCCGTTGGCATAGCGCTTGCGCTTCTTCCAAATAATGGGTGGTCAAGACGATGGTGTGGCCTTCACGATTTAAGCGTGAGATGAATTTCCATAGCGTTTGCCGCAGTTCCACATCAACGCCAGCAGTTGGCTCATCCAGCACGATGACTGGCGGCTTATGCACCAGTGCTTGCGCTACGAGCACGCGACGCTTCATGCCGCCAGAGAGCGCGCGCATATTCGCGTCAGCCTTGCTATCCAAGCCTAGATTAAACAGGATTTCATCTATCCACGCGTCATTTTTGGCGAGGCCATAATAGCCCGATTGCAAACGCAAGGTTTCACGAACGGTGAAAAAGGGATCAAACACCAATTCTTGCGGCACCACGCCTAGGCTTTGCCGCGCTAGGCGGTAATCGCGCGCGACATCATGACCATGAATGCGCACTTTGCCCGCATCCGCGGCGACCAAGCCAGCAATAATTGAGATCAGCGTAGTCTTCCCCGCACCGTTGGGGCCGAGCAAGCCAAAAAATTCGCCTTGCTCAATATTGAGGCTTACCGCATCCAGCGCCTGCAGGCTCTGGTAGCGCTTACTCACTTCAGAAATTTCTATCGCTATCATGCGGCGCTATCAAGG
>JACPVY010000156.1 GCA_016197345.1 Burkholderiales bacterium | reverse complement strand
GATGAGAATAATTTTTAAAACGCTTTAAAAATTAATTTCTTTATTTCAGAATTAATACTGGCGCGGTGGCATTTTGATTGCGCAAGGCATTGACTACATCCGCCACGGAAACATTGAATTCACGCAACTTCGCCGAATGCACCAGCACACTTAATTCACGTTTCAACGAACCGCTGACCGACACCACTGCTACCCCATCAATGCCGCGAAATTTATCGGCTAGCACGTCTTCTGCTAAGCGCGAAATTTCGGCATGACTTTGCTTAGAAGACGAGAGCGCGAGCTGCATGATAGGTTGCGCCGAAGGATCGACCCGCTCTAGCACGGGTTCGCGCATTTCGACTGGCAATTTATAGCGAACCGAGGCAATCGCATTCCGCACTTCATCGGCGGCTTCCACCATGTTTTTGTTGAAGTTAAAGAACACTAAAATGCTCGCACTACCCTCGTAAGCAGTGGAATTGATGGCATACACGCCAGAAATGCTTTGCAAGGTTTTTTCGACGCGGTTAATGACTTCCCTTTCCACCGTTTCTGGTGAAGCGCCGGGATAAGGAATCGACACCGCCAGCAGCGGTTGATCGACATCGGGAATCTGATTGACACGCAATTTACTGAGCGCCAATAGCCCCAAGCACATCAGGCCAATAATCAAGGCCAGCGTCGCCACCGGGCGACGAATACTAAAATCAGATAAAAACATACACGTTATTCCTTGGATTGACGCAGGCGGGCTTATTTACTGACAGCGGGCTTATCGGCTGCTTTTTCAGCTGACTTGTCGGCGGATTTTTCAGCAGGCTTATCAGCCGCCGCGACGATTTTGCTGCTGACGATTTTTGCGCCCTGACCATCGACGAAATTAATGCCGGGATTACGCAGCAATTGATCGCCTAGCGCCACGCCACTGCTAATGGCGAAATCACCGCTACGGCTATCGCGCTCGCCAACCTTGACTTCGACTTTATGGATTTTGCCGTCGCTCAAGCGCCAAACATAGGCTTTATCGCCAGCACGGGCGAGCACGGCTTCCGGCACTGTCAAACTAGAGACTGTCCCCGTTTCTATGCGTCCCTCGGCATATAAGCCTGCCACTTTCGGCTGATTTACGCCTTCAAAAGAAATTTGCACGGCGACTTGGCGCGTATTGGGGTTGGCGGTTGGATCGATTCGGCGCACTTTGCCTATGAATTCTTGCTTGCCATAACCATTGATATTGAAACTGACGTTCTGTCCCAATTGCAACTCACCTATCCTATCGGCGGCGACCAAGCCTTCAAACCGCATGCTTTCGGGCGCAATCACTTTGACTAATTCTTTGCCCACTTGTGCAGTATCACCGACCGAGGCTTTGCGCTCACTCACTAAACCATCGAAAGGTGCACGGACTTCAGTATGTTGCAGTTGTTGCCGCGCTTGTACTTCACGCGCTCTTGCTGCCACCACTTCACTGTTTGCGCTATTGACACGCAATTGCGCATCTTCCAGCGCTTGCGTTGACGTCATGCCAGAAGCGCGCAAGGTTTTTTGCCGTTCAAGTTGACGTTCACTTTGTTGCAAGGTCGATTGCGCCGCCTTTACGGCTTCTTGCGCCGAACGCAAACTATCGCGTATTGCCGTTTCATCTAAGCGTATCAACAGATCGCCACGCTTGACCTTGTCACCGTTTTCTTTCAAGACTTCTAACACCACGCTAGACACCTCGGCACGTAAATCAGCATGACGCTCTGGCTGTATGACACCTGTCACTACCGGGCCATGTGCTAAGGAACTGGTTTTGACTTGGTAGATATCTTCAGTCAAGACCTGCAGATTAGCCAAAGCGACGCTAGCGCTAGCGCTGGCGGTCTTTTCGGCTGGTTTTTGGCACGCATTCAGAACTGGGGTCAACACTAAAGCAAGTGATAGGGCAACAGGGACAGGAACTAAGGGGCGCAACATGAATAATCTCCGAAAAATGGCATATCCCGTGACAAAACAATGACATGCAAAATCTTGCTGACAAAGCTTTGAGTATGTCGATAGGGTGTAGCGCTGTCAATCGAATATGCGCCGAATATGCGCCGATTACACCGCGTTTACAAAGCGTTCACAAAGCAAATACATGGCGATGACTTACTCGGGCGGCAAATTCCGTAAAAACCGCTAAATCGTGCCGCCGCCTCACATACAGAAAACGGCATGTTGAAAAAGTTGGGGACAGTTACCCACAACTTTTTGCGTTTCTGGGCCGCTAGAAAAACCGCCGTAAATAGGATCAACGGCACACCGAAATAGCTTATTGAGCAGACTTGGTGAGCACATGATCAGCATCTAGGTTTTTCGGTTTTCCCAGCAACATGTGTTTTCGCAATTGTTTCTCAGCATTGTTAGCCAGCCTCAACATGCAGCCCCATCGCTGCATCGTCATTGCATCAAAATAATCAATCGGCACAGACCGAGACAATCAAAATCCATTTATAAAAATCAGGAGACAACATGCCTTACCCGAAAGTCCATCATTTATCCCGCACCGTGCTCGCAGTCGCCCTCCTCGCTTTTGGCGGCATGCAGGGCATGAGCGCACAAGCTACACCAGCCAGCAATAACAAAATCGACCCACAATTGTTGGCAACACCCAACATCAGCACCTTTGGCAACGCCAATAATATGGTCGAAGCCTTAATCAAAGTCCGCGGCAATGCCGACAAGAGCATTCTTGATCCCAACCAGCATTACTTAGAAAAACGCCAAAACTGGATCGATCATCTGCAAACTTCGACCCAAACCGCGCAATACAATTTGCTCGATTGGTTGGTCAGAAATAACATCGAACACAAATCTTTTTGGATTAACAACACGATTTACATTCGTGCCGACCGCGCCCACCTAGCCACCTTAGCGGCGCGCGATGATGTAGTGTTTATCTATGGCAATCCGAAAATTCAAAAGCGTCAACCTAGCCCAGAACCACATGCAGCGAGCGTCGATGGTTTTGCGAGCTTAGCGGGGCCAGAATGGGGTGTGGCGAAAATTAATGCGCCGAAAGTGTGGGCGGCTGGCGTAACCGGGCAAGGTGTGACGATTGCAGGTGAAGACACTGGCTACAAATGGGATCACCCAGCAATCAAAGGCAAGTATCGTGGCTGGAATGGCACTAGCGCCAACCACAGCTATAACTGGCATGATGCAATGCATAGCGGCTCCTCTAGCTGCGCGCCAAATCAAACCGCGCCGTGTGACGACCAAGGTCATGGCACCCACACCATCGGTACCATGGTCGGTGATGATGGCGCAGGCAATCAAGTCGGCGTCGCCCCTCTAGCGTGCGTTCGGCGTGGAATGATGGCTCCTACAACACCATCAGCGGCACTAGTATGGCAACCCCACACGTTGCAGGTACGGCGGCGTTGCTGATCGCTGCCAATCCAGCGCTACGCGGTCATCCAGACCAAATCGCCGCGATCTTGCGTGCATCAGCAGTCACGACTGTGTCGAATACCCAAAGCTGCGGCGGCATCCCAGCCACCACCTTCCCGAATCCAGTGGTGGGTGCAGGTCGGATTGATGCCTATGCGGCTTACCTGCGCGCAATCGCGGCGCCAGTGCCATTGACCAATGGCGTGGCACAAACCAACCAATCGGCTGTGTTGAATGCCGAAAACAATTACATGTTGGACGTGCCTGCAGGTGCGACTAATCTGCAATTTACGACCACGGGTGGTAGCGGCAATGTCGGCATGTATGTCCGTTTTGGCAGCAAGCCTACCTCCACCGTGTATGACTGCACTTCTAGCGTGGCGGGTTCGGCACAGACTTGCAACATCCCTAGCGCACAAGCTGGCACCTACTACCTGATGTTGAAAGGTCTCAGCGCCTTTAGTGGCGTCAGCGTGAAAGGCAGCTATAGCGCTGGCACGACTAACAAACCGCCAGTGGCAAATTACAGCTTTACCACCAGCGGCTTGACAGCGACTTTCACCGATAGCTCGAGCGATGCCGATGGCACGATCGCTTCCCGCACTTGGACTTTCGGCGACAATAGCTCGACCAACACCACCAGCCCTAGCCACACCTATGCAGCCGCTGGCACCTACAACGTTAACCTGACCGTAACCGACAACCAAGGTGCAACGGCCAGCAAAACGCAAGCAGTGACGGTAGCGGTGGCAAATAATGTGCTGAGCAATGGCGTGCCAAAAACCGGTTTGGCTGCGGCGAAAAATGCTAGCGTGATCTACACCTTAGCGGTTCCTGCAGGTGCAACGGGCTTGAAATTTGTCACCGCCAGCGGCACTGGCGATGCAGACGTCTATGTCAAATTTGGCAGCGCGCCAACGACCAGCAGCTATGACTGCCGCTCGAATGGTGCAACGACAGCAGAAACTTGCTCGATCACTACTGCCAAAGCTGGCACCTATTATGTAATGGTGTATGGCTATAGCGCATTTAGCGGTGTAAGCCTCACTGGTAGCTTCAAATAAGTCTGCAACAGCAAACTGTTCGAAGTTCCCAGTAGTCTGACATGAGCTGAGGGGGGCAAGCTAATAACTTGCTCCCCTTCTTTTTTGGCAAGAAATCTCCCCTTGCCGAGACCAATATGCAAACGACACTGACAAACCCAACACCAACTCAAGCGGCTCCGTCTTAGCGCAGCATATCGCTTCATTTTCACTGGCGATGCAGCAACAGCTCACGCAAAATTTGCCACCCCTTTTATGCACAATCAAAGTACAATGAATTGCTTAGTTTGATGCAACGACAAGTGATTTCATGGTGGTAGCACCACCGTAAATCTGTCTCGCCGCTTGGCTTGTTAGCCAAGTCCCGACGGGCAACCCGCCCAGCGCCCAGCTGCCATTCTGGTATCGCGCTACAAATGTCCCCAACATTACGCGCCTGATGCCAAGCCCCCCATTCCTTTTGCCATCACGCCTGTATTGTTCAAACAAGCGCACCGTGATAACCTGTAGTAAGCAATAAAAATGGAGCAAAAGGATGTCAAAAAATAACTTTAGACTCATTTTTGATGGCAGAGCGATATTGTGTGTGTTGGCTGCCATGCTGCTTACCTATGTCTGGTTTAATAGTTATCGCCAATTGCAAGCGGCTAAGGCCGATGCACTAGCCAAAGTGAAAAATGATGCGAACAACTACGCACGCATCATTGCCGAACATACTGCCCGCACCATCCACTCGGCCGATCAAGTCAGCATTTTTTTGGCAAATCGTTATAACGAAACCGATTCCACTTTAGATCTGCGCGAATACGCACAAAACGGCGCTTTTTTGGGGGACATGGTCAATCAAATTTCCATCATTGACGCCAATGGCGATCTATTACAATCGAATTTGCCGGTGCAAAAAGTCAATTTAAGTGATCGCGAACATTTTCGCGTTCACATCAATGAAGACAGTGGCAGACTTTTTATCAGCAAACCCGTTCTTGGACGAGTGTCGAAAAAATGGTCAATTCAAATGACACGGCGTGCCAATTTACACGACGGTAACCTGCACGGCGTAATTGTGGTGTCAATCGACCCCTTTTATTTCACGCATTTTTATCAAGAGCTCAATCTCGGCAATTCTGGCTTGGTCACCATCGTGCGCCAAGATGGCGGTATGGATGATTGGGCGTCTGCTGAAAAGTGAAAAAAATGCGGTAGCGACGAATGCCCTCAAATCAAAGCTGCTCAGCGAATTAGAGATGCGGCAAGAACAATTGACGGCAACCTCAGACCGCATGAACGCCATTTTGCAAAATGCCGCTGACGCCATTATTACCACCACCGAAAGCGGCGAGATTGAATCCTTCAATCATGCCGCCGAACAAATCTTTGGCTATCCTGAAGGCGGCATTGTGCAACACAATATCGCTCAGCTAGCGAGTGGTTTTGACTTGACGAATTGGCGCGCCAATGAATCACGCAGCTTTGCCGCCAGCACTGGCATACGTAGCGATGGTACGAGTTTTCCGCTCGAAATCACTGCCAGCAAAATTACTTTGTTGGGACAGGACAAAATCATCATCATCGCGCGCGACATCACGGCGCGGCGCAAGGTCGAGCGATTGCAACAAGAATTTGTCTCCACCGTCAGCCATGAATTGCGCACGCCATTGACGGCGATTCGTGGCGCATTAGGCTTGCTCGCCGCCGGCATCACAGGCCAGTTTTCAGATTCAACAAAACGCATGCTAGACATCGCTAGCGCCAATACCGAACGTTTAACCCGCTTAATCAATGACTTACTCGACGTGCAAAAACTAGAGTCGGGTGTACTGGCCTTGAATCTGGAAAAACTCAGCTTACCCGCCTTAATCGCCGAAGCAGTCGAAGCGAATCAAGCCTATGCACAAAGGTTAGGTGTGAGCATTTTACCTAGCGCGCCGATACCAGAGGTGATGTTAGAAGTCGATGGCGGACGTTTTCAGCAAGTGATGGCCAATCTCTTGTCAAATGCCGCAAAATTTTCAGAAAAAGGCGATCTGGTCAAACTGGATGTGCGACAAATCGATCAGACATGGATCAGGATAGAGGTGACAGACCAAGGCCCAGGCATTCCACTTGAATTTCGTGACCGCGTCTTCCAAAAATTCGCCCAAGCTGATGGCTCCAATACGAAGAGCATAGGCGGCTCCGGCTTAGGCTTGTCGATTGCGAAGGCCATCGTCAACCAAATGCATGGTGAAATCGGGTTTTCCACTGAACTGGGAAAAGGGACATGTTTCTATTTCGAATTGCCAATCGTCAAACCCACCTAAGTCTAGCGACCTCAGCACCCCAGCTTGCCTGCCCCGTATATGTGCTACACGGCCTGATGCACCAAACTACCTAGGCAGCGCCCAGCTGCGCCATCCAACATCCATAAAATGGGACACACATTTTATGGACTACGGTGTCAGCTATTTTATTGGCGTTAAATTAAATCAATCAAGATAAGCGCAACATTAAATTAATTTAACCATAAAGATGATTAAATTTCCACATGGAAATTTCCGTAGACAAATAAATTTTTCTATGCGATACTTCTTTCACGGT
>JACPVY010000155.1 GCA_016197345.1 Burkholderiales bacterium | reverse complement strand
GATGCCTTTTGCGGCCGCTTCGATCTCGGTCAAACCAGCCCACGCTACTTCAGGATCGGTATAAGCGACGGACGGGATCACGGTGGCGTCGAAGAAAGATTTTTGCCCTGCTGCCGCTTCTGCTGCAACATGCGCCTCATGCACCGCTTTGTGTGCCAGCATAGGTTGCCCGACCAAATCGCCAATCGCAAAAATGTGGGGCACATTGGTGCGCATTTGCTTATCGACGGCGATAAAGCCACGCGCATCGACACTCACACCGGCCTTGTCGGCGGCAATTTTATTGCCATTCGGGCTGCGGCCCACTGCGACGAGCACTAAATCGTAGACTTGTGGCACAGGTGCGGTTGCGCCTTCTTCCGCCGCTGCAAATGTGACTTTAATGCCTTCGGGCAGCGCTTCCACCGCTACGGTTTTGGTTTTCAGCATGATGTTGTCAAAGCGCGCGGCATTGTATTTTTGCCAGACTTTGACGAGGTCGCGATCTGCGCCTTGCATCAAGCCGTCCATCATTTCGACCACATCGATGCGCGCCCCTAGCGTCGAATACACGGTCGCCATTTCGAGGCCGATAATGCCACCACCGATAACAAGCATGCGTTTTGGAATTTGCCGTAATTCGAGTGCGCCAGTCGAATCGACGATGCGTGGGTCATTTGGCACGAAGGGCAGTTTCACCACCGACGAACCAGCGGCGATAATTGCTTGTTTGAAGCCTACTACGCGGCGGCTACCGTCGGCAGCCGTCACTTCTAAATGGAATGGGCTGACGAATTGGCCCACACCTTGTACGACATTGACTTTGCGTGCTTTTGCCATGCCGGCCAAACCGGTCGTCATTTTCTTGATGACCTTTTCTTTGTAGCCGCGCAATTCATCGAGATTAATTTCTGGCTTCGCAAAACGCACGCCATGTGCCGCCATACCCGCTGTTTCGTCAATTACGCTAGCGACATGTAGCAAAGCTTTGGACGGGATGCAGCCAACGTTCAAGCACACGCCGCCTAGCGTGGCATAGCGCTCGACTATCACCGTATTCATACCCAAATCGGCGGCGCGGAAAGCAGCGGAATAACCACCGGGGCCTGCGCCTAAGACCAGCATCTCGCATTCGATATCGACCTGTCCCGTATAGCTGGACGCATTGGCCACATTGACCGCAGCAGCAGCGGCAGGCGCGGGTGCGGCGGCAGGTGCTGGTGCCGCGGCTGGGGGCGAGGCGCTAGGTGCGCTAGTGGCCGCAGCTTCGGCGCTACCCTCTAGCAATAGCAGCAAACTCCCTTCCGCCACTTTATCGCCCAGTTTGACTTTCAATTCTTTGATGACGCCAGCGCTGGATGAGGGAATCTCCATGCTTGCTTTGTCCGATTCGACCGTGATCAGTGATTGATCCACCTTGATCGTGTCACCGACTTTGACCATCACTTCTATCACTTCGACTTCTTTAAAATCGCCAATATCCGGGACTTTGACTTCTATCATGCTCATGTTTTCTCTCCATTTGCTGCCGCCCACCTAGCTTGTGGTTGCAGAATATATGCTATGTCCCTAATGGGGATATCGAAGAATCTGCTGCGCAATGTCATCGCGCATGACTCCATTCGCCAACGATTTTCCAGCACCCATGACTGCAAGCCTGATAAGCGCCTAGCGTGCTGATTCTCTACAAAATATATAAAAATACAAAAATGTCAATTGGATTTTCATACCAAATCTC
>JACPVY010000154.1 GCA_016197345.1 Burkholderiales bacterium | reverse complement strand
TTACGCTGTGCGCCGCGGATTGCGCGGATCTTGCTGCCAATTCATATACGGCTTACCCGTTTCTTGCGCCACCATCGTAATGCAACCTGTCACTGGGCAGGTAATTTCGCACAAATTGCAGCCTACGCATTCATCTTTATTCACTTCATATTTGCGGCTGTTGTTGTCGCCTTTGATTTGGAAGATCGATTGGTGCGAGGTATCTTCACAAGCGATATAGCAGCGGCCACATTGAATGCATTTATCTTGGTCGATTTGCGCCACCGATTTGAAATTCATGTCCAGATTTTTCCAATCGGTTTGCGCTGGCGTGGCCTTGCCTTGGAAATCGCTAATGCGGGCATAGCCTTTTTCATCCATCCAACGCGACAGACCATCTTTCATTTCATCGACAATGCGGAAGCCATATAGCATCGCCGCCGTGCAGACTTGCACTGAACCCGCGCCAAGGGCGATGAATTCCGCCGCATCGCGCCAGCTACCGATACCGCCGATGCCAGACAGCGGTAAATGGCGCATCCCTGCATCGCGCGCGATTTCAGCCAGCATATTCAAGGCGATTGGTTTGACGGCGGGGCCGCAATAGCCGCCGTGTGTGCTTTGATTGCCAACAATCGGGCGTGCAATCATTTGATCCAAATCAATCGAGGTAATCGAATTGATGGTGTTAATCAGGGACACAGCATCGGCACCACCGGCTTGTGCCGCACGCGCTGGCAGGCGAATGTCGGTGATATTTGGCGTCAGTTTGACGATTACTGGCAGCTTGCTATGGGTTTTACACCAACGTGTCACCATTTCGACGTATTCTGGCACTTGGCCCACCGCCGACCCCATGCCGCGCTCCGACATGCCATGTGGGCAGCCGAAATTGAGTTCAATACCATCGGCACCGGTGGCTTCCACTAGCGGCAAAATCGCTTTCCAATTTTCTTCAACGCAAGGCAACATCAGCGAAACGATCATGGCGCGATCTGGCCAATTTTTTTTCACTTGCGTAATTTCGCGCAAATTCAATTCTAAGCTGCGGTCGGTAATCAATTCGATGTTATTGAAGCCTAGCACTTCGCGGTTATTGCCATAGATCGCGGAATAGCGCGACGAGACATTCACCGCTGGCGGATCTTCGCCTAGCGTTTTCCACACCACGCCGCCCCAACCTGCGGCAAAAGCGCGTTCGACGTTATACGCCTTGTCAGTCGGTGGCGCAGAGGCGAGCCAAAATGGATTGGGGCTGGAAATGCCAGCAAAGTTAATGCTTAAGTCGGCCATGATTACGCCCCTTTCAAATCTTGATCAATCGCGCGCGCGGCGAGTTTGCCGTCTTGCACCGCTTGTACCGTTAAATCTTGCCCCATGCTAATGCAATCGCCGCCTGCATATACGCCGCGCAAACTGGTGCGATAGTGGGCATCGACTTCGATTTTGTCGCCCGCCCGTGTGAGCGTGTTGCCAGTCGCATCATGAGCGAGGCTAGCGTCCATGGTTTGACCAATTGCTTTGAATACTGCTTCCGCTGCTAACTCGAAAAACTCACCCGTGCCTTGCAGTTTTTCACCCACTAAATGTGTTTTTTCAAAGCGCATGCCGGCTACACGGCCGTCATTGTCGAGCATAATTTGTTCTGGTTTGGCCCACGTCACAATCCGCACTTGGTTTAAGCGCGCGATTTCTTGTTCATGCCAAGTGGCCGACATTTCTTGCGTACCACGGCGATATACCAGCGTCACTTCTTGTGCCCCTAAGCGCTTGATTTGCACCGCCATATCAATCGCGGTATTGCCCGCGCCGATCACGATGGCACGTGGCGGCACTGGTAATTGGGACAGATCACTGGTTTGGCGTAATTCAGCGATATAGTCAATCGCAGGTAGCAAACCTGGTGCATCTTCGCCAGTTAAACCAAGCGCGCGGCTAGTTGCTAAGCCAAGGCCGAGGAAGACAGCAGCGTATTCTTGCTGCAATTGGGCGAGGCTGAGATTGCTTCCGAGGGACATACCATGGCGAATTTCAATGCCGCCAATTTGCAGCAGAAATTCGACTTCTTTCTGCGCGAAATCATTCGTCAACTTGTATTTAGCGATGCCGTATTCGTTCAAGCCACCCGCTTTTGCTTGTTTTTCAAACACCACCACGTCGTGCCCTAGCATCGCTAATTGGTGGGCGCACGACAAACCTGCTGGCCCGGCACCAACCACGGCCACGCGTTTGCCCGTGCTAGCGGCGCGCTCAAATGGATGGCTGGCAAAACTCATATTGTCGAGCGCATGGCGCTGTAGCAAGCCAATTTTGATCGGTTCTTTTTCCGCACCATGGTTGCGCACGCAAGCGTCTTCGCACAGGATTTCGGTCGGGCAAACGCGTGAGCAGCTACCGCCCATGATGTTTTGCTGCAAGATCACTTTGGCGGCGCCATTGATATTGTCGTGTGCGATATTGCGGATAAAGCCTGCGACGTCGATTTCAGTCGGGCAGATGCGGGTGCAGGGGGCATCGTAGCAATATAGGCAGCGTTGCGCTTCTAGCTTCGCTTGTCGATTGCTGAGTGCAGGCGCGAGGTCGGTAAATTGTTGCTCCAGCTTGGCGCTAGCGGTATCGCTACGGCCTGCCGTGGGCAGATGTTGCAAAGAAACGATCATTGGGGTCTCCAGTCATTCTGTGACTTGCTCAACTTTCTCACCCTTCATCACAAGCAGCGCGCTTGATGGGCAGATGAGAGGTGAGGCGGGTGCGGTGTGTTCATTCGCCTCCGAATTTACACACTTTAGGGAAGTTCGAAAAACTACGGTGCGGGCATTTTTTGAACTGATGAGCCTCGTTTTGCCTTCACAAAGCAAGGTTTCTCAGTCTATTTTTGCGTCGCTTGCGACAGTTTTTCGGCTAATTT
>JACPVY010000115.1 GCA_016197345.1 Burkholderiales bacterium | reverse complement strand
GCTAGGGACACAGGCGTTCGTCAACTTGTCAGCCGCACGATGTCCACGATCCTGTTCCACATCCTTGGCGTCCCATGAAGGCAAGCTCAGATGATACGCACGTTCGCCGCTCCCCTTTTCTGCCTGTTACTGGCTGCGAGCGCCAACGCCCAGCAAAAACTTCGCCCGCTAGATGAAGCCGACAATCAAGCCGATTTCGCGCAATTTCGGCAGCAACTGCACTCCATCCTCAAACGCCACGATAGCGCCGCCTTGCTTGCGCTGATTCACAAAGACATTCAAACCTCGTTTGGCGGCAAAGGCGGTATAGAAGAATTCAAACAACTGTGGCATGTGGAAAACCCAAAAAGCGCGCTGTGGCCAACGTTGAGCAAGATCTTGTCACTTGGCGGCGCATTTGATCAACAAGGCCGCTTCATCGCCCCCTATGTCTATAGCCAATGGCCCGCTAGCATCGATGCCTTCAAATATGTCGCCGTGATCGGCAAAGGCGTACGCGTGCGCGCCGCACCAGACACCAGCACCACCATTGTCGCCAAATTGGATTATGCGATAGTCGAAAAACTAGAAACCACTACCAGCGATGCGGCATGGGTCTTGATACGCTTAGAAGACGATACACAGGGCTATATTGATCAACGGCTGGTACGCAGCGCAATGGATTATCACGCTGTTTTTGACAAATCTAGCGGCAAATGGCAGCTCACTGCTTTGGTGGCGGGCAATTAAGCTTTTCTGCTAGCCTTGCAGCCACACTTTCATAGAAAAAGGAAATGCGATGGACCGGTATATCGAAGTCATCGGCAACAGCACTCTAGTCGAAGCCATTTGCAAATATAAGGCCGATGTCACCCTCAATGTGCGAGCAGTTCAAATAGAAACCGCCATTAAGGAATCGGTTGAATTGCGCGCGCAGTGCATCCGCCAATTAAAAGCCGCAGGGATGGCCGATGACCAATTACAAGAGGGCGGCGCAGAATCTTGGCGGCCTTGGTTTTGGAAGAAAAAGGTCGGGCAAGAAGCGTCACAAAAAATTCTCGTCACCTGTGATGATATGCAGCATTTGATGCTTGCCCTTGGATCGCTGGAACCACTGTTTGAAAATCAACGCTATTCGCTCAATGTCGATATGCGCCCACCACAGTTTGAAACCAACGACGAAATACGCCTAGAAGCAGAACGCAGGGCGTTTCTCAACGCGAAAAGCAAAGCCGACGTCCTCGCTAACGCTGCGGGCTTACGACTCAACGGTGTGCTCGAAATGGAAGAGTTAGCGGCGACCGCAACCCGCACTGGTACTTTTGGCGACGAAGATTGGCGCAGTTACGGTGTGTGTAGCGCGCCCGTCAGCGGTGGAGTATCGGACTCCAGTGAAAAACTAGAGGCCGCAACCCGCAGCGCACGCATCCGTTATCGCGTGCGCTTTGCGACGCTACCGCTAGACTGAGGCGGCGCACGTTCCCAGCTTTTGCTATGATGGCGGCTTTTCCGCCTCGCTCTCGTCCCATGCCATCAGATACTTACGCCCTGCTCGATGATGCCAGTACCGGGCAGGTGCGTTTATTGCATGGTTTGCTCGCCCATTTGCAATGCACTAGCGCCACCGCTTTGCCCGCGCTCTTGCAGCAAATGCAGGAATATTTAGCGGCTGGGCGGCATGCGTTTTTGTTGATGTCGTATGAGCTAGGCGCGCAAATGCATGGAGTGGCGGCGCGCGTGGATCAGCAGCCCTATGCACAAGCACTGATCTTTACTGAGAGCGACGAATTAGATCAAGCAGCGCTAGCAAGCTGGTTCGCCCAGCACAGCGAAATAGGCGACATTGCTGGCGTATGCAACTTAAAAAGCAGTGTCGATCAAGCCGAATTTTGCGAAGCCATCGCCCGCATCCAAGAATACATTGCGGCAGGCGATACCTACCAAGTCAATTTCACCTATCGCCTGCGCTTTCAAGCGTATGGCAGCCCGGTAGCACTGTACCAGCGCTTGCGTGCGCGCCAGCCCGTCCCCTATGGCGCGCTCGTGCAATTGCCCGATGGCACAGCAATTTTGTCGCTCTCCCCCGAATTATTCATTCGCCATACGCAAGGTCAATTGCTGGCACAGCCGATGAAAGGCACCGCGCCTGCTAGCAGCGATACCGAGCTCAACGCAGCGCGCGCGCTAGCTCTTGCGCAAGACGAAAAAAACCGCGCCGAAAACTTGATGATTGTCGATTTGCTGCGCAATGATGTCGCCCGCATCGCCGAAATTGGGACAGTACAGGTGCCCAAGCTGTTCGAGGTGACGCAATTTAGCCGCGTGCTGCAAATGACCTCCACCATTCGCGCCACGCTACGCGCCGATTGTGATCTACCTCAAATCATTCAAGCGCTCTATCCTTGTGGCTCTATCACAGGTGCGCCGAAACGACGCACGATGGAAATCATTCGCGAAATTGAATCGACGCCGCGCGGCATTTACACTGGCGCGCTCGGCTGGTTTGCGCCACCAAGCAAGGCACATCGCGTCGGCGATTTTTGTCTGTCTGTCCCGATTCGCACGATGCTATTGCAAGCGCCACAAGCGAGTGGCTTGCGTGCCGGGGAAATGGGGGTTGGGGCAGGCATTGTGTATGACAGCGAAAGCATGGATGAGTATCGCGAATGCCAACTCAAAGCCAGCTTCCTGACTGGCTTACAAACTGAGCTGACGCTGTTTGAAACGATGTATGCCAGCCGCCGCGAGGGTTGCCGCAATCTGGCGGCGCATTTGGCACGCTTGCAAGCCTCGTGCACATTTTTTGGCATACCTTGCGAAACCGCGGCCTTAGCGCAACAATTGCACAGCTATTGCCAGCAATTACAAGGCGATGCCCCTTATCGTCTCAAACTGAGCATCGTCGGCGATGGCGCGGTCAATATGCAGAGCGCTCTACTGACGCCCTTACCAGAAAAAAATACATTATTGATCGGCAGCGCGATCTCTCCTGTGCCGCCGTTCTTGCTGGCGCACAAAAGCAGCGTGCGACAACACTATGACGCCGCATGGCAGCAGGCAGAAAAAGTCGGTGCCTTTGATATGCTGTTTTGCAACGCTAAGGGACACATCACCGAAGGCGGTCGCAGCAATATTTTTGTCAAACTGGCGGGGCAATGGTATACGCCGCCACTGCATGACGGCCTGCTACCCGGCGTCATGCGGGCACAACTGATCCAGCAATGGCAGGCACAAGAGCGTAGTTTGACGCTAAACGATCTGCGCAATGCGACCGAGGTGCAAGTTTGCAACGCCTTACGGGGTGCTTTTCAGGTAGAACTGGTCTGGCCGCAGCAAGCTGTTTGACTTGTGATGTCAAGGTTGAAATACTGGGGCCTTTACATTATTCGCGCTAGCACGCCACAGGAGCCACCATGAAAGCCAAATTTATCCCATCCGTCATCGCCGTCTTTTTCACGAATATGATTCTCAGTTTTTTGCAGCATGCGGTGATTTTGCATGGCGATTATCTGAAGCTACCGGGCGTGATGCGTAGCGACGACGATAGCGCGCATTTTATGGGCTATATGATGTTGGGCCAGTTTTTACTGAGTGCAGCATTTGCATGGATGTATCAAAACGGCAAAGAAGATAAACCTTGGCTAGGTCAAGGCCTGCGTTTTGGTTTAGCGGCGGCCTTACTCTCCACCATTCCCCATCATTTGATTTATCACGCCGTCGCCCAATTTCCGTTTGATTTATTGGTGAAGCAAGTTGTGATTGATTTGCCCGTGATGTTAGCAATGGGCTTGGTAGTGGCGCGCATCAATAAATAAGCCCCACACTGAAAAAGGACAGTTGCCCACGCTGTCCTTTTTATTCCATTTTTCTACTGCCGAGTGGTCGCTGCCGTTTTGTATAGGCGGAATCATCCCGCCCCCTCCCCGCTATGCATAATCTATGTAATCATTACGCTTTTCCTCACACCGCTACCATTCAGGTAGCTCGCCCACATCATGCAAGAATTCCACTTTGACCGCGCGCAAGCCTTGATGGATAGCGCCGAACTGATTTACGACGATGCCCAAGTGCAAACCGCTCTGCAACAGATGGCAGACAAGCTCAATCAACGATTTACCCAAACCGAAACACCGCAATTCCCGCTCGTGCTAGGGGTGATGGGTGGCGCGGTGGTTTTCACTGGTCAATTGCTGACCAAGCTGACTTTCCCACTCGAATTTGATTACATCCACGTCACCCGCTATGGCGAGCAAGATGTGGGCGGCAAAGTAGTGTGGAAAGTCGTGCCACGTTCGAATGTGGCAGGGCGTAGCGTGATCGTGCTGGACGATATTTTGGATGAGGGTGCGACGCTAGCCGAAGTGAAACGCCATCTGCTGGAATTGGGCGCAGCCGAAGTGCTAGTCGGCGTATTTGCCGACAAAGCCATCGGCCGTAGCAAACCCATCGCCGCCGATTACGTCGGCCTAACGGTGCCGAATAAATTCATCGTCGGCTTTGGTATGGATGCCTTTGGTTATTGGCGTAATTTGCCGGGGATTTGGGCCGTGCAGCCCGATGCGATTAAGTAATACGACAAGTAAGTGTGAGGCAGCGGCAAGTCAACGCGAGCCGCTTCCTCACCACATCATAAAAATTGCTTTTTAGACTTTTTTTATTTTCAAATAAAGGTCTTTTTTGCAATTATTTGCACTAAAGCTCGTTATAATTCTCTTTCTGTATTTTGCCCAGACTCGCAGAAAGAAAATGTCATGAAAGCATCTCGCACCGAAAAAATCTTTGCCGCACCGATAGCCGACATCCTCGCCCGCACAATCGCGACCAATAGCCTTGCCAGCCTCGGCAGTAATCCGTATGAAATTCGTAATGCCCTGATTTTGAACGAAAAAAAGCAGCAGGTACGCTTTAAGAACCGCTAAAAGCGCGGCTAAAAGAGTAGCTAAACACAGGCAGCACGATACTCATCTGTGAATCTTGCAACAATCCATACCTTACGATGCAGCAACCCTGAGCGGCAACTTTTAGCCTATTCGGTATTTCCGGTGCTAGCGCGTATCGACATCTATCTTTTTGCGCAGACTTGCGCCGCTACCAGCGCAATGGCAGTGTAGCCTCACTGCCGCTAGCCCCATCTTCACGCTGACTGCTCGCTTGCGCACGCGGGGTGCGTTTTTTTGCAACACCGTCAATTCCAAATCTGCGTAACTTTTCTTCCGGCAAGTTGTGTGTTTTATGGTACAGCAGGTAGCGGTTTCGCTATCCATCAGGAGGTGAGGGTGCTAAGGTGGGCAAACTTTTTAGGATCGTTTGTCCAGATGGTGCTGGTATGTCCCTGCTACATCATTTGTTGGTTTCATTTCACTCACCCATTGGAGGAATAATGAATAAACAACTTGCTCTTGCCGCCCTATTTTCACTCTCTTGCACCATCTCGAACACTTCCTATGCCGCTGATGAACAACCAGTCCTCTTTACGGCTGATTTGAGCAATGCTGGCGCCACCGCATCACCGTCGCCGATTCCGTTTTATCCGAATGAATGCGCCAAACTACCGGCACCGGGCAGCGATGCGAATGCACTTGGCAAGGCTGTCCTGCTGTATTATCCGAAGAGCAAAACCCTGCATTATGCGATTGCCTTCAGTGGCCTGAGCGGCCCGGCAATGATGTCGCATATCCACAGCTCACCGAATAACGCGCCTATCGTGCAGACCTTTTGCGGCAAGCCACCGCCAGACGTCAATAACCTCGGCCATTCAGGACACGCCTTAAACGGCAAAGCCTGCCCGCTGACGACTGAAGGCTTCTTGAAGGGGGAATATGTGTTGAAAGGCAACCCATCCCTTAAAATGACGCCGGAGCAGGAAGAGCAGCAATTGATGGCAGGTGAATTATTCATCAATTTCCATACCTGCAAAAACATGCCGGGCGAAATCAAAGGCGCGATTGTGAAATCGACAAAATAGTGTAGGTCGAGCGAGTCCGGCGCGCAAAACGAGGATTAGCTTCACTATCGACGAGCATGCCTTCAAAACCCATACGGACGCTTCACAATGCGATTGCGGCATGGTGATGCCGCTAGGGCGCAGCGTCAAGCTACGTAGCGGCGTAATGGTCGAGGCGCAAATCAAGGGCAACACCGTGTTCTATTTGCGTGAGCTGCCTCCCACGGCCAATGACACTACAACACCGCGCTAAGCCAATCAAGGCCGGAAGCACGCCGCGCTTGATCCACTGCAATTTCCGCTAGCACCGCGTCTATGCGGTAAAATCCCCATCTTGTCTTGATTTTTCACCACTATCCACATGCATATTCACATTCTGGGCATTTGCGGCACGTTTATGGGCGGCCTCGCCGTCTTGGCACAGCAAGCGGGGCATAAAGTTACGGGCTGTGATGCCAATGTGTATCCACCGATGAGCACCCAACTTGAAGCGCAAGGGATTGCGCTGATTTCAGGTTTTGGTGCAGAACAACTCGATTTGCAGCCCGATTTATTTGTGATTGGCAATGTGGTGACGCGTGGCAATCCGTTGATGGAAGCGATTTTGAATCGCGGCTTGCCGTATGTTTCGGGGCCGCAGTGGATAGGCGAACATATTTTGCACGACAAATGGGTGTTAGCGGTCGCCGGCACCCATGGCAAAACGACGACTAGCTCGATGCTAGCGTGGATTTTAGAAGACTGCGGCTATGCCCCCGGCTTTTTGATCGGTGGCGTGCCACAAAACTTTGGCATATCGGCTCGCTTAAGCGGTGTAAAAGACGGCAAAAATGCCGAATCTCCCTTCTTTGTGATCGAAGCCGACGAATACGATACGGCGTTTTTCGATAAGCGCAGCAAATTCGTCCACTATCGCGCGAAAACCACGATTTTGAATAATCTCGAATACGATCATGCTGACATCTTCCCCGATCTAGCAGCGATTGAAACCCAATTCCACCATTTAGTGCGCACCGTGCCCGGCATCGGTCGCCTTATCGTCAATCGCCAAGAAGCGACTTTGCAGCGCGTGCTAGCGCGTGGTTGCTGGAGTGAATCAGAGTTTTTCAACGGTGATGGCGCTGAATGGCAGCTAAAGGCCGATGATGACGGCAGTTTTGAGGTGTATTTCAAAGGCGAGCCGCAAGGCCGGGTCGAGTGGAAATTGACTGGCGCCCATAATCGCAATAATGCGCTGGCTGCGATTGCCGCCGCGCGCCATGTTGGCGTCACGCCAGTGCATGCTATCGCTGCGCTAAGCCGTTTTGAAAACGTCAAACGCCGGATGGAAGTGCGTGGCTGCGTCAAGGGTGTCACTGTGCTCGATGATTTTGCGCACCACCCAACCGCGATTAGCACCACCCTCGCTGGTCTGCGCCAGCAAATGCGCGCCAAGAATGAAGCGGGCCGCATTCTAGCGGTACTCGAACCGCGTTCCAATACGATGAAATTAGGCGCAGTCAAACAAGCCTTGCCCGGCAGCTTAGTCGAGGCTGATTTGGTGTTTGCCTATGGCGCGAAAAGTGGCAAAGATGCGCTAGGCTGGAATTTAGCGGAAACGCTAGCACCACTGGGAGACAGCGCGCAGAGTTTTGATGATTTATCGGCGCTGGTCGCAGCAGTGTGTGCTACAGCCGAAAGCGGCGACCAAGTGCTAGTGATGAGCAATGGCGGCTTTGGTGGCGTACATCAAAAAATTCTGGATGGGCTGGCCTGATGATTCTCTATTTGCATGGTTTTCGTTCGGCGCCAGCTTCGTTCAAAGCACGCTTACTCGCTGAACGCATGGCCGCTACGGGTCAACAAGCCGCTTGGCTGTGCCCACAACTCCCGGCGTCCCCTCGCGCAGCAATCAACTTAGCACGCGACTTAATCCGCGGTTGTGGCGTGGATATTGAGCGCGAACTATGCATCATCGGTTCATCGCTCGGCGGCTTTTATGCCACCGCGCTAGCAGAAGAATTTGGCTGCCGCGCGGCGCTACTCAACCCAGCGGTGCGGGCGGCGCGCGATCTGGCGAGCCAAGTCGGCACCACTACCTTTTACCATTCTGATCAACCATTTGAATTTTTGCCGGAATATGTAGGCGAACTTGAGGCGCTACAGGTTGAAGAAATCACGCGCCCGGAACGCTATTTCTTGCTCGCGGCAACGGGGGATGAAGTGCTGGATTGGCAAGAAATGCTGGCGCACTATCCGCGCGCGCGTAATCGCATCATCAATGGTAGCGATCATGGGATTTCTGATTTCGCGCAGTACATGGATGAAGTGCTGGCCTTCGCTGGCCACGCTAGCGCGCAGCTAGGTCAGCAATTGGATAAGCAGCAGTGAGTCAACTGAGTCTCGCGCGCTGGTATGCGCATACCCAAGGCTGCGGCACGCCGCAAGTGATGCGGCATTGGCTGGCGGATAAGGGGTCGCTCACGCTGAAGCTACGTGCGCGTTGCCAGCAATTTCGCGTCAAGCGCTTGCACCAGCAACATGCGCGCTGCTTACGCGATGAAGCGGGCGTCTTGGGCTTAGCGTATCCGCAGCAAACGTGGGAGCGCGAAGTGTTGCTGTATTGCGATCAAATGCCGATGGTGTTTGCGCATACGGTGGTGCCACTCGCGGCGACTGCGAATGATTGGCCGCTGTTTAGCGCACTGGGTGAGCGCTCACTTGGTACCACGCTCTTTGGTGATCCGCTGGTGCAACGGGGCAAACTCCATTTTGCGCGCTTAACCCCGCCTCACCCCTTGTTTCAACGCGCCTTGCTGGCTTTGCAGCGCAATGGCATCGCGCCACCTGTCACACTGGAATTATTTGCACGACGCTGCCTATACCGCCGCAAACAGGGCTTATTATTAGTCACCGAAGTATTTTTGCCATGGATTAGCGAGCTAGCGCCGCCTGCCATTGCGGGTTGACTCCGGTTTGATCCCGCCTTTACTCGCTCAGCCTTACAATTTTTTGCGCTGCATAAGCGCCCAATAAACATGAATGTATTTTTTGAAGAATCCGGTGATTGGAAAGTCGGCACAATTTTGTCGCAGGCAGGAGAATCGTTTCAAGTCGAGATGGCTAGCGGCAAGCGCAGCAAGGTCAAAGCGAAAGACGTCTTGCTGCAATATGCCAGCCCGGAACCCGCTGAATTATTAGCGCAGGCACAAGCAATGGCGCAAGAAATCGACCTCGATTTTTTGTGGGAAGTGGCGGGTCAAGAGGAATTTAATTTCAGCGCGCTAGGCGAAGAATATTTCGGTCATGCGCCTAAAGCAATCGAAAGCGCAGCCTTGGTTTTGCGTTTGCATAGCGCGCCGATTTATTTCCACAAAAAAGGGCGTGGCATGTATAAAGCCGCGCCTGAAACCACGCTGAAAGCCGCGCTAGCGGGCATAGAGAAAAAGAAACAACAAGCTTTGATCCAAGCGGGCTGGGTGCAAGAATTAGTCGAACAACGTTTGCCTGCGCAATTTGCGCCGATGGTCAAACAACTCTTATTCAAACCAGATAAAAACGGCAGCGAATATAAGGCGCTAGACGCCGCATGCCAGCAATTGCAAACCAATCCTGCGCGCTTGATGCTGGCGGTGGGTGGCATCGCTTCGGCGAAAGAATTGCATTATGGCCGCTTTTTGCTGGAGCACTTCCCGAAAGGCATAGGCTTTCCTACCATTCCTGTCCCTGCCTTTAAAGCAGACTTGCCACTGGCTGCCGTCGCCGCTTTTTCGATTGACGATGTGACGACGACCGAGATTGACGATGCTTTTTCCGTCGTCAAAATGGACGATGGCCTGCTGCAAATCGGTATCCACATCGCCGCACCGGGCTTGGGTGTGCGCCCAGGTGACGCGCATGATGCGATAGCCCGTGGTCGCATGTCCACCGTGTATATGCCGGGCGACAAAATCACCATGTTGCCAGATGACTTGGTGGCAGCCTACACCTTGGGTGCCGGGCAAACGCGCCCTGCACTGTCGCTGTATGCGATTGTGAATCCGGCCGATTGGCAAGTGATCTCGACCCATAGCCGCGCGGAGCTTGTGCCTATGGTCAGCAATTTGCGCCATAACGATTTAGATGATCTGGTCAATGAAGAAACGCTGGCGGCGGGCATTGGTGATTATCCGCATAAAGACGAGATGTGCTTGCTGTGGGGTTGGGCGCAAACGCTAGAAGCGGGCCGCATGAAAAAGCGCGAAGAATTTGGTTTGCGCCCGGAGCAAAATAATCGCATCGACTTTAATTTCTATGTCGAAAACGATATCGTCAGCGTGGTACGCAGAAAGCGCGGTGCGCCGCTGGATAAAATCGTCGCGGAATTGATGATTTTTGCCAATAGCACGTGGGGTAAGTTGATGCATGACCACGGCGTGCCGGGCATTTATCGCAGCCAAGGCGGCGGTTGGGGCAATAAGATGCAAGTGCGGATGGTGACGCACGCCGCGCCGCATCAAGGCTTGGGCGTCGATCAATATGCGTGGAGCACCTCGCCGCTACGCCGCTATACCGATTTGGTGAATCAATGGCAAATTCTGGCCTGCCTAGAAGCCGGTGTTACGGCCCCCTTCGTCGCCCCATTCAAACCACGCGATGCCAATTTGTTTGCGATTGTCTCGGCCTTTGATGCCGCCTACGCCGCCTACGCCGATTTCCAAAATACGATGGAGCGCTATTGGTGCTTGCGTTGGTTAGCGCAAGAACACGCGCGCCAAGTGCATGCCGTGGTGCTGAAAGATGAAGTGCTGCGCTTAGTCGATATCCCGCTCGTGATTCGCTTAGCGGGCATGCCTAGCCTCGCGCGCGGGGTGCAGGTCAAGCTTGATTTGATTGGTTGGGATGAAGTCGATTTGACGGTAGAGGCACGCTTGCTCGAAGTGCCAGTGCAGGCGGAGGGCGATGCCTTAGCGTCGGAATTGGGCGATGAGGAAGAGGATATCGAGAGCTGCGAAGTGGTGGAAGAGATTGCGCCGACCGAGGATGCAAACGAAGTCGAGGCTATTGCCACGGAAGCTAGCGTAGAGGGTGATGGTGGGGCGAGCGTTGATGGCGGAGAACCAGCGGCGTAAGAGGGAGGCTGAGCAGTCGCACCCGCCCGCTCTCGCTAACCCGCTCCCACGAGGGGAGAGGGGATGCGCCTTGCGCGCGCCATGCCCTATTACAACGGCCTCAAGCGTGCGGGGATATGTACCGTTCTGCGACAGCATCGTTGTGCGGGCAGCTCGTTTGCCCGCGGATTTGAAGCATCGCAAAAAGCAACTAATTTTGCTGTAATTCTGAATTTTGAGCGGCTCGAATTGAGCAACCTAGGGTGCACAGAAAGTGACTCACTGCGTTGGGCAACAAATTGCCCACCCTACCCCGCTTTCGCCGCACAGTCCGCATAAGGAAGAATACAGCGCCAGCGTGGCAAAACCTTGGCTCTCTGCACGCTTTGTCGTAGAATGCGGCAGACCTTAGCACTAGTGAAATATTGAACAAGTTAGCAATGAACCCATCCACATCTTCCCTCCCGCTATTCGCCCCTGAAAACCGCTTCATGGTGACGGCGCTTGCTGTTTCCGTCGTCTTTCATGCGATTTTGCTAGCGATCCGTTTTGTCGCGCCAGATTCTTTCCACTTCAAGCCAGCCGATACCGGTTTGGAAGTGATCTTGGTCAACGCGAAGCATGCCAAAGCACCGATCAAGGCCGATGCGATTGCGCAGGCGAATTTGGAAGGTGGCGGCAATGCCGATGCGGGTCGTGCCACTTCCCCCCTACCCGATTTGCGAAAAATCGAAGACGGCGATGACTATAAAATCGCTAACCAACGCATAGAATCCCTAGAAAAACAACAGCAAGAAATTCTCAGCCAAGCCAAAAACAGCAGTGTTGCCGTCCATCCGCTAGAAGACAATGTGAATAAGTCTAGCGCTACGCCAGTCGATGGCAAAGATCCGCAAGATAGCAAAAAAGTGTTAGCGCGTACCGTTGCTGAAATTGAAAAGCGGATTAATGACGAAAACAAACGGCCACGCAAAACGATTATTTCCCCCAATACTCGGGCCGAAGGCTATGCGCGCTATGAAAAAGATTTTGAACATAAGATAGAGCAATACGGCACGCTCAACTTCCCGCAAGCCGATGGCAAAAAACTATACGGCAAGTTGCTCTTGTCGATTCCAATTTTTCAAGATGGCTCGATTTATGAAGGCGATGGCGGCATCAAGATTGAGCAAAGTTCCGGCATTCCGGCACTAGACCAGGCAGCTATACGCATTGTCAAACGCAGCGCTCCGTTTGGTCATTTCCCGCCCACCATGCGCTCAAAAGATCGCGACGACGTGCTAGTGGTGGTGACACATTTCAAATTTACCCGCGAAGAAAAGCTCGAAACCGAATTGCGAGAGGCCAAATAATGGCGCAGGCGGCACCTGATTTATATGCGGTATTTGGCAATCCGATTGCGCATAGCAAATCGCCACGTATTCATGCCATATTCGCCCAACAATGTGGCCACACGCTACGCTATGAAAAACGTTTAGCACCGCTCGATGGTTTTGCCGCTAGCGTGCAGGCTTTTATTGCCGAAGGCGGGCGCGGTGCAAATGTGACGGTGCCCTTCAAGTTAGAGGCGCATGCGCTAGCGGATGAATTAGCGCCAGCGGCACGGGTCGATGGCAAAATTTTGGGTGATAACACCGATGGTGCTGGCCTTGTCACCGATATCGTTGAACGTGCCGGACAAGCCATTGCGGGCCGCCGCGTGTTGGTGCTCGGTGCAGGTGGTGCGACGCGCGGCGTCTTACTGCCGCTATTGCAGCAAGGCCCGCAACAATTACTCGTCGCCAATCGCACCGCTAGCACGGCGCAGCAGATGGTGGCGCAATTTCAACACGATTTCGCAGCGTCGATCGGTCACACCGCGTTCGCAGCCTGCGGCTTAGATCACATCGCGGGTCAATTCGATCTGATCATCAATGCCACCTCGGCCAGTTTGCAGGCGCAAGTGCCCACACTTCCAGAAAATGTGTTTGCCACTGATGCAATGGCTTACGATATGGTTTATGGTAAAGACTTGACGCCATTTTTGGCATACGCGCAGCAACGCGGCGCCCGCGTGCGGGATGGCCTTGGTATGTTAGTGGAACAAGCGGCGCGCGCTTTTTTCATTTGGCGTCAGATTCAACCGGAAACGCATGCGGTGTATGCTGCATTACGCAGCGAATTACAAAGCGGTCAATAGCGGGCTATAGCGGACAAAGGCAATGGCGACGACAGGCAAAAGACTTTATCAACGCTGGTATTTTTGGCTGATTCT
>JACPVY010000114.1 GCA_016197345.1 Burkholderiales bacterium | reverse complement strand
CATACGGATCTGATTGATGAAAATGACGATCGTGCGGGATTTGGAGATGGAGCCGGTCAGTTTGCGTAGTGCCTGGCTCATTAGGCGGGCTTGCAGACCCATATGGCTGTCACCCATCTCTCCCTCAATCTCCGCCCTCGGAACGAGTGCCGCCACCGAATCGATAACCACAATATCGACGGCGCCGCTTCGAACAAGCGTTTCTACAATCTCCAGCGCCTGCTCGCCGAACTCCGGTTGAGAGAGGAGAAGATTGTTCACATCCACACCAAGCTTTTTCGCGTAGTTGATGTCGAGCGCATGTTCAGCATCAATAAATGCGCAGGTGCCACCTAATTTTTGCATTTGTGCAATAGTTTGCAGCGTCAAGGTGGTTTTACCGGAAGATTCAGGACCATAGATTTCGACCACACGGCCGCGTGGCAAACCACCCACACCTAACGCAATATCTAAGCCCAGCGAACCAGTCGATACGACCTGCACTTCTTCCACCACGGCGCCAGCATCCATGCGCATGACAGAACCTTTGCCGAATTGCTTTTCAATTTGCGCCAGCGCAGCAGCCAATGCCTTACTTTTTTCTGAAGCAATGCTGGCTACAGCAGCGGTATTTTTTTTATCTTCCATGATCTTCCTCTTGACGCCAAAGCGCGCAAAAAATAACGATAAACATCGCGACAGACAAAGAACCAGATATCGCGACAACTCAGTGGGGGAATTACAAGGTGCGCATCATAGCAAAGTAAGCAAGAGCACCGATTCATTCGACAAACCAGCACCAATCTCGAACACGCATCGGGCTAGGTCGCGCTACGCCATGCACTGTATAAAAAAACAGTGGCGAATGCAAGTAAATTTCGTAGTTTCTGCAAATTTCCCGCTTCTTACCATGTTGCACCACAGTTCCGGCGCTAGTTTGCACTTGCGGCGACGCATCTGTCGGTAGTTTTCCAGCATATAATCTGACAGCCCTCCTGCCGACTTCTCAACTTACCCAAACACCATGCGCATCCTGCTCGCTGAAGATGATAGTGTTTTATCCGACGGCCTCACTCGCTCGCTACGGCAATCTGGTTACGCGGTCGATAGCGTTGCCAATGGCGAGCAAGCCATCGTTTCCTCTTTT
>JACPVY010000113.1 GCA_016197345.1 Burkholderiales bacterium | reverse complement strand
GCACTGGCTAAGATTTTGGAATTGACTGGCGCGCAAGACGGCGACTTGATTTTCTTCGGTGCCGACAAAGCAAAAGTCGTCAACGATGCAATTGGCGCTCTGCGTATCAAAGTTGGCCATAGCGAATTTGGCCGCAACAATGGTTTGTTTGAAGACGTGTGGAAACCATTGTGGGTGGTGGATTTCCCAATGTTTGAATTCGACGAAGAAAACAACCGTTGGAGCGCAGTGCATCATCCGTTCACCGCGCCAAAAGACGGCCACGAAGATATGTTGGAAAGCGATCCAGGTGCATGTATCGCGAAAGCTTATGACTTGGTCTTGAACGGTTGGGAAATGGGCGGCGGTTCGATCCGTATTCACCGCGAAGAAGTACAAAGCAAGGTCTTCCGCGCACTCAACATCAACGCCGAAGAAGCACAAGCCAAGTTCGGCTTCTTGCTCGACGCCTTGCAATACGGCGCGCCTCCACATGGCGGCTTAGCATTCGGTTTGGATCGTATTTGCACGATGTTGTCTGGCTCCGATTCGATCCGCGACGTGATTGCTTTCCCGAAAACCCAGCGTGCACAATGCTTGTTGACGCAAGCACCGTCGCCAGTGGAAGAAAAACAATTGCGCGAATTGCATATCCGTTTGCGCAACACTGAAGCAAATATCGTGTCGTAAACGTAATCTGCTAATCAGCGTAAAAATGGGGACTTCGTGTCCCCATTTTTACAAATACAGCAGGAATAGGAGCGTCCCGCATGAGCACACCCGATACCCGTCCCGCCTCTGTGTCCCTGTGGCAAGCGCTACGCTTTTGGCTCAAGTTAGGTTTCATCAGCTTCGGCGGCCCGGCGGGACAAATCGCCATCATGCATCAAGAGTTGGTCGAGCAAAAACGCTGGATTTCTGAGCGGCGTTTTTTGCACGCGCTAAATTATTGCATGCTGCTGCCGGGGCCGGAAGCGCAGCAGCTAGCGACATATATCGGTTGGCTGATGCACCGCACTTGGGGTGGTGTGATCGCTGGCGGTTTGTTTGTCTTACCTTCGCTCGTGCTGTTAATTGGTCTGTCATGGGTGTATAGCGCTTGGGGACAGGTTCCGCTCGTTGCCGGGCTGCTGTATGGTATCAAGCCAGCGGTGGTTGCGATTGTGTTGCAAGCGGCGCACCGCATTGCTGGGCGCGCACTGAAAAATACGTGGTTATGGGCGATTGCAGGCTGCGCTTTTGTCGCTATTTTTGCCTTCGATCTACCCTTCCCTGCCATCATTATCGCCGCTGGCCTGCTTGGCTATTTGGGCGGTCGCTTTCTGCCAGATCACTTTTCAGCGGGTGGCGGCCACGGTGCTGCCAAAAAATCGTATGGCCCAGCGCTAATTGACGACAACACACCAACGCCAGCGCATGCGCAATTTCGCTGGTCACGCCTGATCACGGTTGCCGTCGTTGGTAAGCTGCTGTGGCTATTCCCTATCGCTAATTATGGTGGTGGCATTTGTCGGCTTTGTCGGCGCGTATGGCAAAGCCGTGTTTGGCCCAGATCATTTGTTTTTAGCGGGAGCGGTAGCAGCCTGCTTAGTGACGTGGTTCACCTTTTTGCCGTCTTTCATCTTTATTTTGGCGGGTGGCCCGTTTATTGAAAGCACCCATAATGATTTGAAATTTACCGCGCCGCTGACCGCGATTACTGCGGCCGTGGTTGGCGTCATCAGTAATTTGACGCTGTTTTTTGGCTACCATGTGCTATGGCCACAAGGCTGGCATGGCGGCTTCGATTGGCCAAGCGCAGTGATTGCGCTAGCGGCTGCAATCGCGCTATTCAAATTTAAGCGCAACGTGATACATGTGATAGCTGCCTGCGCCGCCTTGGGCATGCTTGTCAATTTTTTTGTAAAGTGAATACAGATGGATAGCCTCAACGCATTAGCAATTCCAAGCCGCACAATCAGCCCAGGCATTCATCTGCGCCTAATACGCACGAGCGACTTGTCTGCGCTCAGCCGCTTTGAGATCGACAATCGGGCGTGGTTTGAACGCCATATCGCCAGTCGCGGCAATTATTTTTACCTGCCCGAAGGCATACGGGGACACATCACGCATTGTCTGGAGGCGATGTGTATAGCGACGACTATTTGCTGCGTTTCTAAATAGGGTGGGCAACTCGCTTGCCCACGGCAGTAAATCTCGCTCTTTACCCCGTACAAGCGCAATTTGGACCGTTCAACATACGGGCACATGCAAATGAGGTGTTTTTTTCGACGCCTCAATTCCGGGGGAAACTTGTGCCCGAACAACGACGGAGTGCATGCAACCCGCCCTACCGCCTTTCGAGATAGCCTTGCTTTGACGGGGACGCACCTCTTGAGTGCATCCCTCTTCCAAACTTAAGCAATTTGCACTTCATCGCTACGGCTATCGCCGCGATTATCGCGCCAGTTCACTTTGATCAAATCACCCTTATTACCGCCCTGAAATTTAAAAGCCAGGTAAGGATCTTTCGAAATCGAGGTGCCAAACATCGCATCGAGCACCACTTTATCTAGCCATTTCACCTGCACTTGCTGAATGAAATGCGCTGGCACGGTGCTGCCATCGGCTTCTTTGCGTTGCCCGCTTTCCATATCATGCCGCATCAAGATTTTGACTTCTGTCACTTTGCCGTCGCTAATGGCACGTAAGCGCATTGGATCTGCCATGTTTTCTCCTTATTATTTAGCCGCCGCAGCCGCCAAGTGTCACTTTGACTTCTTTCGACGCCATCAACCAACGCCCTTTCGCCTTGACTAAGGCATGGACGGTCGCTGTGCCGCTCATTTTGATGCGGGTATTGACTTGCGGCTCGGTGCCAGCTGGAATGGAAAACACGCCGGATAAGGTATTTGGATTTTTATCGACCAAAATCGCGATGAGCTCGGTATTCGGCACGCTAGAGGCCACGCCAACAGGCACCACCGCGCCATTTTCAGCGATATCAGGTGCAATCAAATTCACTTCTTTGCTTTCGGCAAAATTGCTGCCGCCCAATGCCTTCAGTGCATCTTGCACACTTTTTGCGTCAAACGCCTTGCCATCCCACTCAGCGCCAAATACTTCGCTAGGCGCAATCAAGCCCGCCGCCAAACCGACACTGATTGCCGCAGCCACGCGCAATAGCTGGCGTCGCGAGGCGGCATGTTCACTAATTTGCTGCATACTAGTCTCCACAAAAGAGGCGGCATAGGGAATGTAGCCGCGCGCAACCAGCATGCTACCCGAGTTAGGCTAGCTTGGGGGCGCAGTAAAATCATTAACATTGAGGAAAAACCATGCAAGACGAAGAACGCCTGATCGATATCGAAATCAAAATTTCCCGTCAGGAAGATTTACTCGATACGCTGAATCAACTGGTCTATCAACAGCAAAAGAAAATTGATCAGTTGGAAGCTCTGTGCAGCCAACTAGGGCGACAAATTTTAGATATGCAGGCACGGCAAGAGGGTGGCGGCCAAGCACCGATCCATGAAAGACCACCACATTATTAATATTTAAGCAATTAATTCATAAAAAGCAAGCAAGTACAGTGGCAAAAATGGACTTCCCCGCACCACTGTTCTGCATCATTTTGCAAGGCTTTGCCAAAAATAGCAGCACAGATTGCCTTTGAGAAAAATCACCCTGCATTTTGCAGCACAGTGGGCAGGCTTTCTATGCGAAACAGGGCGGACACTTTGACACTGTGCGGGGACGACAGTCGGGGCACGAACTTCTGTCTTTTTTTCTGCATCAAACACGCCTACACTGTCTTCCATGCACTGACGACACGAAGCAAAAAAAAACGGCAGTGTAGGAGGCGAATTGCCTTCGATGGTCTTGAGCCAAGCTCAACAGGTTCCGGTCATCTTGTTGATTCCAGCAGCAAGATGTTTTTTGGGTTGTTTTATTTTTTCATTCCTTGCAACCGCAGGCGATGAAAAAATAAACAACCCAATTTTTTTTGCCTAATGCAGTAATTCCCTCACAAACATCCTGCCTTGCTACGCAGCATAAATGTATCGCATGACAGATGATTTAAATTTAGTTGTCATTCAGTCCAGTACAAATTTCCCAAAACCTGCCATTTTTTTGCGCAACAGCGGAAACTTCTCCGAGATTTTTTATCCAAGCAAGCAGCCTGAATGCGATTTTCCATTGCCGTGAGTTTCTTTTTCGTGCCAAGCAAGCCCATTTCCTTGCACATTCGCCCAAACTGTTTTTCATATTCACCATAACAGCTCCAATTTATAGCGAGCTGACCTGCAATAAATTATCTGAGATATTGACTTTTTCCATCACAGATTTCAAAAGAGAAACATAACCATATTTTTGCAGCACAGTTGCCCCATTTTTCGACCGGAACAGTGCATATAGGCAACCACTGTCATGCAAAAGAAAAGGGCGAATTGCCTCTATTTTTCATTTCGCATGACGCGTACACTGTCTTCCATCCACTGACGAGTAACAAAAAGAAAGCAGCGCAAGTCAAAGAAGTACCACGAGATGTGCCACGGTTCCGGTCATCTTGTTGATTCCAGCAACAAGATGTTTTATGGGTTGTCTTATTTTTTCATTTCTTACGGCTAGTCTGTAGGCACTGAAAAAATGGACAACCCTTTTTTTTAAGCGCCTAGCCCCCGCCAGCACCACCGCAAACCCAGCCCCTGTTTGCCCCCCCTCCCTTCGCAAGTCAACAATCACACGCAGTTTTGCAGCAAATCCACCACAATCGACGCCGCCATTCCGCAATTTGTCGCATTGCACCAAATTTTTTCTGAATTGCGTCGCCTATTGCAGCGCTTAAGAAACCCTTAGTAGCGCAGAAATAAACACTATTGCATCTTACTGTTCGCTTTTTTAGAGCGAACAGTTTGGTAATTTATAAACTGATGCGCATAAAATTTTTGCGTTTTTGATTTTTCAAAAAACAGATTTCCAAACGGAAATTTTTCACGGCACAGTGTGAACAGTGGCGGGTGAATCGAAGCGATACAGTTTATGTTGCAGCGCACTGTATCGCACAAGAAAATGCCAAATTGCTACTTTTTTTCAATCTGCATGCCCCCTACAATGTCTTCCATGCAAACGAAAACGACGTTGAACAAAGTTTGCTAAAGGTCTTGAAGAAATTCGATATCGCGCTGGCTACCTTGCTAGCGCACCACGGTTCCGGTCATCTTGTTGATTCCAGCAACAAGATGTTGTTAGGGTTGTCTTGGTCTTACTGATGGCGTCGGTTGCCACTGGTAATCTGGGACAACCCTACTTTTTTTCCTACCGCCCCATCTCACCGTCCACCCAACAATCGCAGAAATTGGCGAATTTCGCTGCTTAATGCGGATGTTTTGCCAGAAAAATCCATGATTGCGCTAGCGAGCGCAGAAAAATCGTTTACCATCAAATAGCTTGGCTAGTGCGACGCGCTTGTTGCGCAGTGGCCATGTCTTTTGCATTCGGTCATGCCCTCTTGCCATGGCCACACATGGAGTTTCGAATGAAAATGTTGGGTTCGCCACGCCAAACGACGCTGTTTCTGTTGTGCAGCACGCTCTTTGCCGCACCGATGTTAATGGCACAATCGACGGAACCGATTAAACCGCTCCCACTAGAAACGAAACAAGATCCGAAAAAAGTTGCACTCGGTGCCCGCCTGTTTGGCGATGTGCGCTTTGCGAAAAATAATGATGTTTCTTGTATGTCTTGCCACAAGATCGTGGCTGATGGTGGCGCAGATTCGCGTCCACGCTCTATCGGCACAGGCGGCGTGGTCGGTGTCGTCAATTCACCCTCGGTGCTCAATGCCGATTTAAACATTGCCCACCTCTGGAGCGGCGCCTCACCTTCGTTTGAGGAATTGATTGGCCGCATCATTAAAAGCAACCTCGTCTTCAATTCAAACTGGACCGATGTGCTGGTCAAATTGCGCAAAGATGATAGCTATCGTAGCGATTTTGCGGCAATTTACAGCGAAGGAATGACGGAAGCGAGCGTCACCGATGCCCTCGCGGTTTTCCAACGCAGCCTGATCACGCCTTCACGTTTTGATAGTTATCTGCGGGGTGACAATAACGCCATTAGCGCCGATGAAAAAAAGGGCTATGAAAAATTCAAATCCTACGGCTGCGTTGCCTGCCATCAAGGCATGGGGGTGGGTGGCAATATGTATCAACAATTTGGCGTCTTAGGTAATTATTTCAAAGATCGCGGCAATATTAGCAAGCCTGATTTTGGCCGCTTCAATGTCACCAATGATGCTGCAGATAAATTTGTTTTCAAAGTACCTAGCCTGCGCAATGTCGAATATACCGCCCCCTATTTTCATGACGGGACAGCAAAAAACTTGCATGAAGCGCTAGACGCGATGTTCAAATATCAGTTAGGACGTAGTGCGCCAGACGAAGACAAAGAGTTGATTATCAAATTTCTGAAAACACTTTCCGCCGATCCTGCGCAACTCAAACGCATAGAGGCGATGGTAAAGGGCGGTAAATGAAAGCCCAGACTTATATCAAAGCAGGAATCTTGCTTTCGATGATGTTGGCGGCATTAGCTGGGTTTATCTATTTGTATAAGCAAAGCACGAGCACGGACGTGGGCCGCCAAGAGCACATGCTTAGCTCGATCTACAATCTAAAACAAGTCGATGCGAATTGGACAGCGGAAGTCTTGAAATCCTACGTCGGCTTAACCAAGGATTATGATTCCCTCAGTAATAGCAGCAAGCATTTACCACATTTATTAAGCAATTTATCGGTCGATTTGCTCGGGCACTCTAGCCAACAAGCGCAAGGCACGCGGCAGGAATTGGATCGCATGATCCGTGAGAAATCACAATTAGTCGAAAAATTTAAGCGCCGCAATGCCATACTCAGAAATTCGCTGCGCTACCTGCCCACCGCGCAGCAAGAAATCACCTCGCTATTGGGCAGCGATAAAAAGTCGGCTGCCGCCAGCGCACAAGGTCAAAATGAACGCCTAGCCAGCAAACTAGAAGGTTTGCATCCAAAAATCCTTGAAAAAGGTCAAGTGCTGACGCGCCATGTGAATGTGATTTTGGGCGAACGCTTAGGAGTCAGCACTTTAGTGGCGCGCATTAACGAACTTGGCGTCACGGAAAAACTCAACACGCTCAGCACCGAGATCAGCATCAATCGCAACGCAGATTTAGATGAAAGTACCGAGCGGGGCAATATCGCGGCAGTGTATGGTACGGCGATGCTGTTGTTTTTCATCGTGATCGGATTTTGGACCGCGCGCCGCATTGTCAAACTCAATGAAATTACCAAAACCGCCTTTAGTCGCATGCAGCAATTGGAGCAACAATTGTTAGAGAAGAGCAATCCGCAAAACGATCGACGGCCTAAAACCTCATAAAGCGCGAGCGAACTCACACTGCTCGCGCATCACAAAACCACATTCTCGCCCCATATCGCTAGCAAAAATCCATCTTCCACGTTGATGCAAGTGCTTTTGTGACAATACTTTTGCAAACAAAACGCTGGCAACAAAAAAATATTGGTTTGCAGAAACAATTTCCCGCTAATTCCTCTATAATTTCTTCGCGCCTTGCTTGCAAAGCGCAACACAATATTTTCGCCAAACCTTAAGGATGGAATACGGTCATGAAGGTCAACGCAAACAGTTCATGGATTTGCTTACCATGCGCTAAAAAATATGGTGTCGCCCTACGTAGTAGCCTCTGGCATTTTGGCACCTGCCAGAAATGTAAAATCAAAGAAGCCGTAGCGGAGCAGCAATAAACTCGCAAACTCTTTTTCGCAACGCAACAAAAAGAGTTTGCGTTTTTTGAAAAGCATGCTATAGTCTCGTTCTCAGACGCGGGGTGGAGCAGTCTGGCAGCTCGTCGGGCTCATAACCCGAAGGTCGTAGGTTCAAATCCTGCCCCCGCAACCAAATATCTGTTTTAGGTCATCCTGAAGCATCCAAAGGCCCGCCCCGTGCGGGCCTTTTCACTCTGTAGCGCTGCCAGCTTGAGTTAGCATTGTCCTGTAGCAACCAACATCTAAACGGGGTACCAATCGGGGTATCTCGGATATTTGAAAAGGACATACCCCAATGGCACTTACCGATACCTCTATCCGCAATAGCAAACCCAAAGAAAAAGCATTCAAAGTTTCCGACGAACGCGGTTTATTCATTCTGATCAATCCCAACGGTAGCAAGCTTTGGCGCTTGAAATATTCGTTTGAAGGCAAAGAGAAATTGCTCTCGCTCGGCAGCTATCCCGAAGTCAGCTTGAAGGATGCGCGCGAGCGCCGCGATGATGCCCGCAAAATGCTGGCTAACGGCATCGACCCTAGCGAAAATCGCAAAGCCCAAAAGACGGCCAAGGTCGAGCGTGCCGCGAACAGCTTTGAAATCGTCGCCCGCGAATGGTTTGCTAAACAAGTCCCAACGTGGTCAGCGATTCATGCAGATCGCGTCATCGCTCGACTCCAGCGCGATATCTTCCCTTGGCTGGGTGGTCGCCCGATTGCCGACATTACCGCACCGGAGTTGCTTGGCGTTATCCAACGCATTGAAAACCGTGGTGCGCTAGAAACCGCACATCGTGCGATGAGCAATTGCAGTCAGGTTTTCCGCTATGCCGTCGCTACGGGGCGTGCTGCGCGTGATCCTAGCTTTGATTTACGCGGCGCGTTGCCACCCGTGAAAGCTTCGCACTTTGCAGCACAGACCGAACCGGACAAGGTAGCGCCGCTGCTGCGCGCTTTCGACGCCTATCAAGGCTCGCCGCAAGTGATGTGCGCCTTGCGTTTAGCGCCGCTGGTGTTTGTGCGCCCCGGCGAATTGCGCAATGCCGAATGGAAGGATATTGATTTTGACAAGGCGGAATGGCGTTATATGGCCACCAAGACCGATACCGCGCATATCGTGCCGCTCAGCACGCAAGCTTTGGCGCTACTGCGTGAACTGCACCCAATTACCGGACATGGCCGCTATCTATTCCCCAGTGCACGCAGCGAAAGCCGCCCAATGAGCGATAACGCGATTTTGTCGGCAATGCGACGCATGGAAATCGGCAAGGATGAAATGAGTGGTCACGGTTTCCGTGCAATGGCGCGCACGATTTTGGATGAAGTGCTAGGCGTCAGG
>JACPVY010000595.1 GCA_016197345.1 Burkholderiales bacterium | reverse complement strand
ATAGGAGGGGCGTTGGCATCATCACAGTTCGTCCACGATTTCGCCCACACGTTTGCGGAATAATTGCAAACCCAGCAAACACAGCGCAATCGCGCCCAAGGTAAGTGGCAATAAGGCCAGCCAATCCGGCGCTTGTTGATTGACTAAAATACGCTGATAAGCGCCGATCAAAGCGGCCATCGGGTTATAGGCGATGAAACCACGCACTTCTTCCGGCAAAATCGTTGGCGAATAGACGATAGGTGTGAACCAAAACCAAAATTGGATCAAAATCCCGAAAAATTGCCCAACGTCGCGGAAAAAAACGTTAACAACGCCTAAGATCATGCCAATGCCGATGCTGAACATAATTTGCAGCAGCAGCAAAGGAAAAATCGCAAAGTAAAGCCAACCGGGGAAATTACCGGAGATCAGCAAAAATAAGGTGAAAAGCGCGAAGATAATCGCAAAATTGACGCTTGCATTCAATATGACAATGATAGGCAAGCAAAAGCGCGGAAAACTGACTTTTTTCAGGAGATTGGCATTATCCAAAAACACCGTTTGCGCTCTGAGCGTGATTTCAGAAAACAAACCCCAGGTCAAAATCCCCGCACACAGATAAATGCTATAGGCAAAACTCGATTCCGCACCGGGCAACCGGGTTCGCATCACCTGCGAAAAAATCACGGTATACACCACGATCAAGGCCAAAGGATTGAGCACTGTCCACACGGCACCGAGTAAAGAATGGCGATATTTCGCTTGGAATTCGCGCTTGACGCTGCCAGAAATAAAGCCTCGGTAGGCCCACACGCGTAATTTTTCAACTATTGGAGATTTTTGCGCTGTAAATAATGGGCGTTTTAGGGCTTTTGTGGCGCTAAACTCGGAAATAAATAAATCGTCCATAAACCGAAAAAAATCGCCAACAAGCCGATCCAATCAAAATGCAGCAAATGGCCACTAGCGTCTTTCAGCAAGACATGCGAGGTCAAAAAAGTAGAAAAGCCGATGGCGACCATTTGCACGGCGGAAAATAAACTCATGAAGGTGCCGCGCTGGTGAGGGGCCGGTAGTTGCGTCAAAAAACCCATCGCGCAAATCATGCGCCCCGGTACCAACATAAACAAGGCGATGCAATTGAGCAAAACCAAGAAGAAGGGGATTTCCGTCATTTGCGTAGCAAGCAAAATCGGCACGCAAGCGCTAAGCGCGATGTAACGATAGACTTTTTGCTTGCCATAGCGATCTGCTAATTTGCCGATCAAGCGCGAAGAAAACAGGGTTGCCACTCCTGCGCAAAAATAAATGCTGGGGATATCCGCTTCTGCGATGCCGACATTGCTCGTCAGATAGAGAGTGATAAAAGGCGTCACCATAAAACCGCCGCAAGTGAGCAACACCACAAACAAGAGCGCAAACAATAATTGCCGTATGCGCAAAATGCTCATGATGTTTTGCCAAGCGCCTAAGCGTACGCTATGCGTTAAATGGCCACGCAAACTCGGCAAATAGCGCCAAGCGAGTAGCAGTAAACCGAAGCAAACCAAACCAAGGAAGAAAAACGGCGCGTGCCAACCCAAAGCGGGCCAGAAATTGGCTAAAAATAGGCCGATTGGTACGCCAGCGACGATAGAAAACGAAAATGCCGAAGTCACTTTACCGATGGCCACTCCACGTCGCTCAAACGGAATCACGTCGGCGATGATGGTTTGCACCATTGCCTCGATCAACCCACCAAACGCGCCCGCCAGCACCCGCGCTACCATCAGCAGGTAAAAATCCTGCACCAAGCCACAACACAGCGTGGCCAGCATGAATAGAAAATAAACCAGCAAAAACAGCGGCCGTCGATCAAAACGATCGACATAATACGACGCTAAGACGCTGGAAATCGCTGCGCTAAAGGTGTAGCAAGAAAGTAGCCAACCAAATTGTTGGGTGTTGATATGCAAGCTGCGGATTAACTGCGGCCCGAGCGGCATCATGATCATGAAATCGAGAATGTGCGTAAAAAACATTCCCGCTAAAGTGAATAGCAGCCAGCTTTCGTTTTTCACGTTCTGACTGCTCATCGCATTCACCTTTTGCTATTTAGCCGACATTGTGACGACCACCATAGCATGCAGTATCAATAATGTGGTTTGTAAGACGAGATGGCATTGGACCAATCACGCACACCATGGGAGGTGGTTTTTACTTGGGCGAGATTAGGTGTGCTATAAATAATATTGATCGAAGGGCCAGTGTAGTTTTTGCCTTCCCACACAGTGACTTTGGCGTCGCCTTGCAATTGGATCGATTGAATCCGCTTATTCCAACTGACGATGCGATTATTGATACGGATTTGGTCAGCATCAGGCGTATCGATACCGGGCGCGGCGCAATAACTCGCACCGCTATAGTTGATGCCCTCGTAAAAACAGACTTTGCTCTGGTTTTGTGCTTGTACCGAACTGGCCAACATCATCACACTAGCACCGAATACCATCAACGTGAGACTACGCATAGAACGTGTTTTCATGTTGCCTCCAGTCAAAAGAGAGATGGGATGATACTAGAGTAGATTGCTGACTTTTTGCAAGTAAAAAGCGTGTGAGGGACAGAGCTAAGGATTTCCCCATTTGCCTGCAAGCGCGGGAATGAACAACGCTTAGCCATACTCGGCAATTTGCTGACGCAATAATTGCGCTATGTCCGGCGGCAACTGTTGGCTATTGTCCACAAACAGAGCTAACACACGCTCCTTATCCATTGCCTTATTTTTCGCAATGACTGGTGTTGATTTGAATTTGAGTGCACCATGGCTTTCGCCATCATCTACCGAAGTATGGCTATAACCAGCTTGGGCATACCAGCTTAAAGCATGCTCATCGTGCATTTTGTCATAGCAAAATTGCCATCCAAGCAAACTATCTTGTTTGTCGTACCACAAAGTGAGATCCAAATCGGGCGAAGTAAACCAACGTTTGCGCACGTCGCTAGCGCTTTGGCGCACATGTTTTATTTCGATCAACATCAAATGCCCTTTCACTTTTATTCAACTAAATGCAGATTAGCAAAATTTTCTTTAAAAAAAGACCTTGTTGCCCCAATTTTTCGCTAAGATTTATCACTTAATTGGCCCAGACGCATAGCACACACCCGCGAGCGACGAAATCAACACACCAGTCGGAGACATAATGGAAAAAATTTGGCTCAAATCCTATCCCAAGGAAGTTCCAGCAGAAATTGATTACAAACAATATCGCTCAATCGTCCACTTGTTGGAAGAGTCGTTTCAAAAATTTGCGGACCGTGATGCTGCCGCTTGCATGGGTCGCCACATGACTTATCGCGAAATCGATCAATATTCACAGCAGCTCGCCGCGTGGTTGCAAAACAAAGGCTTAAAAAAGGGCGCACGGGTCGCCTTGATGATGCCAAATGTTTTGCAATACCCGATAGCAATCAGCGGTATTTTGCGTGCTGGCATGGTGGTGGTGAACGTCAATCCACTCTACACCCCACGCGAACTCGAACATCAACTCAATGATTCTGGTGCAGAAGCCATTATCATCCTCGAAAATTTCGCCACCACCTTGCAACAGGTGCTAGCGAAAACCAAAATCAAACACTTAATTATGCAGTCCGCATGCGCGTTCGTTCTCCCGCCATCCCACTCTCTACACCAGCCACAGGCAGTCGTCGCGCCTCCCAGGCGACAGCCTTGGGCACGCGCGTGCGCGCCCACATCTCAATCATCGCCTATCATCGCTAACGTGATGCAAGGGGAAGCGTGGTTAGGCCCAGCGCTAAAAGCGGGCCTTGCAAATGAAGCCTTGATCATCGTCTGCGCTTTGCCGCTGTACCATATTTTTGCGTTGACCGGCTGCTTTTTCATGGGTACGCGCATCGGCGCCATGATTTTGCTGATTCCGAATCCACGCGATATACCGGGCTTTGTCAAAGAACTGTCGAAATACAAGTTCAATATGCTGCCAGCCGTGAATACGCTCTATAACGGCTTGTTGAATAACGCCGATTTCTGCAAACTCGATTTCTCTAGCCTACGCATTTCTAACGGTGGCGGCGCAGCGGTGCAAGCGGCGGTCAATGAACGCTGGAAAAAAGTTACCGGCTGTTCGATCATCGAAGGCTATGGTTTGTCAGAAACCTCGCCGATGGCAACCTGCAATCCGGCGAATGCCACCGAATTTAGCGCCAACATCGGCTTGCCCGTGCCATCGACTGAAATCGCCATTTTGGATGATGACGGCAAACCTGTACCGCTAGGACAACCGGGCGAAATTTGCATCCGTGGCCCGCAAGTGATGGTCGGCTATTGGCAACGGCCAGACGAAACCGCCAAAGTAATGACGAATGACGGCTTTTTTAAATCCGGTGACGTCGGCGAAATGTATGAAAACGGCTTTATCAAGATCGTTGATCGCAAAAAAGACATGATCTTGGTTTCTGGCTTCAACGTCTATCCGAATGAAATCGAAGCGGTGGCGGCGGCACATCCTGGCGTGATGGAATGTGCTTGCATTGGCGTACCAGACAATAGCACGGGTGAAGCGGTGAAATTATTTGTGGTGCGCAAAGACCCTAATCTCACCGTTGATCAATTGATGAATTACTGCAAAGAGAATTTAACGGGCTATAAAAAGCCAAAATTCATTGAATTCCGCACCGATTTGCCAAAAACACCCGTTGGCAAAATTTTACGGCGTGAATTACGCGATAAATAAGCGATCTGTCTCAAGGCTTGAAAAAAAACCCGCTCTTGAAAAAGCGGGTTTTTTTGTCGATAGCGTTTCCTTAACTTTTCGCAGGTGTTGTGATCGCAACAGGCATCGTAAATTGCGCGCCTTTCGCAATGCTATCTGGCCAACGCTGCATAATCGATTTGTAATGGGTGTAAAAACGCACACCTTCTTCACCGTAGGCATGTTGATCGCCAAACAAGGAGCGCTTCCAGCCGCCAAACGAATGCCACGCCATAGGCACGGGAATTGGCACGTTAATACCGACCATACCCACTTGAATCCGACGTGAAAATTCGCGCGCGGTGCCACCATCCGAAGTGAATAGCGACACACCGTTGCCAAATTCATGCTCATTGATTACTTTCACAGCCGCTTCAAAATCTGGCACCCGCACAATGCAGAGCACTGGGCCAAAAATTTCTTCTTTGTGGATCACCATTTCCGGTGTGACATGATCAAACAAACTGCCACCGAGGAAAAAACCGTTTTCGAAGCCTGGCACCGTCAAACCACGACCATCGACCAGCAATTGCGCGCCTTCGGCAACGCCAGCGGCGATATAGCCTTCGATTTTGGCTTTATGCGCACTCGTCACAACTGGCCCCATCTCGGCATCCGCTTCCATGCCATTTTTGATGACCAAGGCTTGCACGCGTGGTACCAAGGCTTCGACCAAGCGATCAGCGACGTCACCCACCGCCACCGCCACTGAAATGGCCATACAGCGCTCGCCAGCGGAACCGTAGGCGGCACCGATCAATGCATCGACGGCTTGCTCCAGATTGGCATCAGGCATCACCACCAAATGATTTTTCGCGCCACCTAGCGCTTGCACGCGCTTACCGCGGCGACTGCCTTCGCTATAAATGTATTCCGCGATTGGGGTTGAGCCAACAAAAGAAATCGCGCGCACATCAGGATGCTGTAACAACGCATCGACCGCCACTTTATCGCCTTGCACGACGTTGAACACGCCATCTGGCAAACCAGCTTGTTGCAACATATCGGCAATCATCAGGGAACAAGAAGGATCGCGTTCGGATGGTTTCAAAATAAAGCTATTACCACACGCTATCGCTAATGGCGCCATCCACATCGGCACCATGAAAGGGAAATTGAACGGCGTAATGCCAGCGGTCACACCTAAAGGTTGGCGCAAATTCCAGTTATCTATGCCGCCACCAATATTGTCTGTAAATTGGGTTTTGAGTAATTGCGGAATGCCACAAGCAAATTCGACGATTTCCAAACCACGCGTCACTTCGCCTTTAGCGTCCGAAAAAACCTTGCCATGCTCACGCGTAATCGTTGCTGCTAATTCATCTTGATGTTTTTCGATCAGTTCTTTGAATTTGAACATCACGCGCGCACGTCGGAGTGGGGCGGTTTCTGCCCAAGCTGCGCCGGCAATTTTTGCCACTTCAACCGCTTGATTGACTTCATCTACGCTGGCCAAGGCGACGCGCGCAGAAACAGCGCCAGTAGCGGGATTAAAAACATCTTGCGCACGGCCGCTGGTACTAGCGACACGTTTGCCATTGATGTAATGCGCAAGGTGGTTGGAAATATCAGTCATTGCATCATCCTCTCTGTTTTTTTTCAGGGCCTAAGCATAAGGGCTTTGCCCCTGCGGGTTCGCATTCTCTATCTTATTCTGTGTATAAGAATTTGCCAGCATTCAGCAAAAATCGCGAATGTTTCGCCATCGATGTCAGTGCCTTAGCCACAATATTTCCTTAAAGCATCTGTGGATAACCTATTTGATATCCACAGCATATCTTGTGTAGAAGTCAGCGATTTTTCCACAAGCAATTTTTGTCCCCGATTCATCCCCACCGGATACACGCCTTACACAGGCGTTATGCTTCTTCTAAGCTATTGATTTTATTCAAATTATGTGAGTTATCCACAGTAAACTGACGGTTTACTACTATCATCAAAAAGTATTTATGGTTTACTTATAAGACTAGCCGCGCGCTTTGTTCTTGGCCCTGATTTCTTTTTTTTGCCGATTGTGGTTTTGCATCACAAAATTTTTTTCTTTGCAAACTAGCAATTTTTTTATTCGCCACCGTTTTTCTGCAAGCTGTTGTTTGAATCAGACTGTGGATAAGTCTCTTGATATCCGCGTTATCAATTGTGGGTAAGCGATGTTTTTTTTTATTCGCAAAACTTGTGCAGAAATTGCACAAGCGAAATACAGGCTTTATGCGGTAGTTATGCTCACGCTAAGTCATTGTTTTTGTTCTTTTTTTTTTACTTACCCACAGATTTTGAGCGGTTTACTACTACTATCAAAAAATATTTTTATCTAAGATATAAACAAAAGCTGTAACGCTGCAAAACCGCTGTTTTTCTTCAAAAAAATAAAAAGTCTATATAAATCAAATACTTAGGAAAGAATTACAAATCTAAGACGGGATCTAGCATGTGGAGAACTACGGCAAAAGGCTTAACCCCAAAGGCTTTGGTTGCACGTTTCACGCTATAGGGATGTCGAAATCGAGGTTTTTTTGCTGAAAAAGCGCTGTGCGCAAGGTTTTGCATCACAGATTTCCGAATGCTAGCCAAGTCTTGGCTTCTCATTTAGACTGCCTGCATGCATGCGACCCTTTCCGATGAAACCCTGATGTGCCAATACCGCGATGGCGATTTGCGCGCATTTCAAGAGTTATACAAACGCCACAACAATGGCTTGTATCGCTTTATCGCGTGGCGAGCGCCGCGCCGTGACTGGGTGGAGGAAATCGTGCAAGATAGTTGGGCAAATTTACATAAAGCACGGGAACGATACGAAGTCGAGTCGAGTTTTCGTACTTATCTTTATCAAATTGCACGTAATCGGCTGTTTGACTTGTTGCGTCAGCAACCTGTTACCTTGGCCAGCGAAATGGGTGGCGAAGAAGAATATGAATGTTTTGCCATTGCCGATGATTCCAGCTCGCCAGAAATGAGCTTGCAGCAAAAGCAGCAAGTGCAAAAATTACACATGGCAATTAGAACTTTGCCAAATGAACAAAAAGAAGCCTTGGTATTACAACAATTTAATGGCTTAAGTCTCGAAGAAATTTCCGAATTAACTGCAGTCCCGCTAGAAACGGTGAAAAGTCGCCTGCGTTATGCAATGCAAAAATTGCGGGCGATTTTGCAAGAACGGCAGGGTGAGTTGGCATGAGCAGTTTTGACAT
>JACPVY010000112.1 GCA_016197345.1 Burkholderiales bacterium | reverse complement strand
TATAACAATTCGAAAACCGCGCACTTCCTGCTTCCACGAGATACGCAAAGTACGGTCTTGGGCGAGGTGGAACACGCTAGCGTCAGCTTGTTCGCTCAAACGCTGCGTAAATTTATCGGCCAATTGCGACAAACCGAGCTTGACCAACTCATGCTGTGCCGTCGCCAGCGGTTGATCTAATTCCGCCAAGATGAATTGCCAACGCGCATGGACTTCATCGAATAATTGCAGCGCTTGATTGACGCGCTCTTGCAGCATTTGGGCGTCTGGCAGCGTGCTGCTATCGTCTTCGGTTTTGGCGACTGGCAAATTGCCTGCGCTAATAAATTCGCGCAATTTATCGAGCAATTGCAGCTTGTTTTTGATCGACAATTCGATATTGATGCGCTCGATGCCATCGGTGTATTCGCCCATGCGTGGCAATGGGATCACGACGTCTTCATTGACCTTAAACGCATTGGTGTGGCGTGCAATCGCCGTCGCAGCCTTCTTTTTGCACACCCGGCAAACCCGCTAGGAATTTATCGGTCACGTCTTTGCCCAAGCCTTCTTTGCGAAATTGGCGGCCAGGGATTTCGAGCACTTCGCTTTTGAATGGCGTCGCAGGTTTGCCGCGCTCGCCGGGGTGGCTCCATTCGAGTTTGAAACGGGCTAGCGGCGCATCGTGAATTTTGCCCAGATTGTGCTCTAAGCGCGTCACTTCCAGCCAATCACCATTTGGATCAACCATGCGCCACGAGGCCAGATTATCCAGCGCGGTGCCCCATAGCACGGCTTTTTTGCCGCCTGCATTCATCGCCACATTGCCGCCGACGCACGAGGCATCGGCCGAAGTAGGATCGACCGCAAACACAAACCCTGCCGCTTCGGCTGCATCCGCCACACGGCGGGTGACGACGCCGGCACCGCTATGGATGGTGGCGTAATCGCGCTCGACGCCGGGCAGGCGCGTCATTTCGACGGCCCCTAAAATATTGAGTTTTTCGGTATTGATGACGGCCGACATCGGCGTCAACGGAATCGCGCCGCCAGTGTAACCAGTACCGCCGCCGCGTGGAATGATGGTTAAACCCAATTCGATACAGCCTTTGACCAAACCCGCCATTTCATCTTCGCTATCGGGGGTTAAGACCACGAAAGGATATTCAACACGCCAGTCAGTCGCATCCGTCACGTGAGTAACACGCGACATGCCATCGAATTTAATATTGTGTTTTTCGGTATAGCGCCCTAGCACCTTGGTCGCACGTTTGCGCAAATCCCAACTGGCGCGAAATTCTGCCGAAAAATCTTCGACTGCCTTGGTCGCGGCTTGCAACAGCGCTTCAACATTGGCATTACGCTGCTTAGCTTGCGCCACTGTTTCATCATCTTTGCCTTCGGCGGCTTCGATGATTTTGCGGCGCTTATCGACTTCTTGCAAGCGATGGTGCAAAGCATCGATCAAATCTTGCCGACGCTTAGGGTTATCCAACATGTCTTCTTGCAAGTAGGGATTGCGCCGCACTACCCAAATATCCCCCAACACTTCATACAGCATGCGTGCGGAGCGGCCGGTTTGACGCGCACTACGCAAATCATCCAACAAACGCCAAGCATCTTCGCCCAGCAAGCGGATCACAATTTCGCGATCGGAGAATGAAGTGTAGTTATACGGAATTTCACGCAAACGGGTAGCACCGGCTGGCGCTTCGGAAATCAGGGCTTGGATTTGTGCTGGCGCATTCATAAGCTTGTTTAGATACCAATCAATGGAGTCGCTAAGGCGTCGCTCCGCCAAACAGCAGGTAGAGCGAGAAGTGGGACATTCTAGCCTATTGCGATGCAGCACGTGCGCGCGCGAGCAATTCGCTGCCAAATGTGCGTTTTTGGCCAAATTTAATTTGGAATTTTGCGTCGATTATGGTTTCGCGGATTGTGCTAGGTGCTGGAGATACCGTTTGCCCCCAGCGCTTATGGGGGCTCTTTATTCAGCCAACTCAATCCGATTCCGCCCCGCTTCTTTGGCACGATACAAGGCATCATCCGCCGCTTTAATCAAGCGTTCGGCATCCATTTCTTGTCCAGGATCAAAGATTGCCACCCCTATGCTGACGGTGACATAAGGACCAACGCTAGATTGAGGATGGGGTAATTGCAAGCTTTCTATTTTTGCCCGGACGTTTTCGGCCAGCTTAGCGGCCACAGTTGCCGCTGTTTCTGGCAATAACAAGACAAATTCTTCGCCGCCATAGCGCGCCGCTAAGTCGAGGGGCCGTCTGGCTTGGGTTTGAATCGCTAAGGCGACCTGCTGCAAACAGCGGTCACCCGCTTGATGCCCTAGATTGTCGTTATACAACTTGAATTGATCGACATCGAGCAACATCAAGGTAATCGGTGTGCCATTGCGTAAGGCGCGCTGCCATTCTCGCCGCAAGGTCGCATCAAAGCGGCGGCGATTGGCGATATTGGTTAGCGGGTCGATTTCAGCGGTGCGTATCCACGCATCTTCGGTTTGCTTATGGGCGGTGATGTCATGCAGCAAGGCGATATACAGCGGCTCGCGCAAAAACACCATGCTTAGCGTCATATCGGCAAAGCCGCTACTGCCATCGCAGCGCACGATGCCAATTTCACGGGTGCCATGCGGTAGTTTGGCGCAGGCTGCCGGAATGTCTGCTTGCGGCGCAAAATATTCGATGTATTCGGTGCGAATTTCTGGATCGAGAATATCAGCGACTGAAGCGCCAACCAAACCATCATCGCTATAGTGCAAAAAGTGGCAGGCAGCAGGATTGGCAAATTGTATCCGCCCGCCCGGTTCGATAATCAACAAGCCTTCTGCCATGTTGTTGACGATGGCACGCATGCGTTCGGCTTGATCGCGCACATTTTCTTGCTCACGCTTGATCTGCAATTGGGTGCGAACTCTGGCGTTGACTTCTTCTATCCGCACCGGTTTGTTGATGTGGGCGATTTTGAGCGCCATTTCGCCCGAAGTCGCGGCAAAAATTTGATAGCCTTCTGGCGCGAGCATATTGCGCAATAGGCCGATGTTGGCAGGAGTATCATCGACGATCAACACCGACAGCGCGCGTTGCTGAGTGATGGGGATGTGGGTGCTATTGAGACTATTGGGAAGGGATGTCGGGTTCATTTTTGTCCTCGATCTTTTCGATATCTTGTGCAATGCCAGCCAGATCATATAGATTGAGTTTTTGTCTGAGCTGCTCTGCTAAGTGGCTTACGCCTTGTTGTTCTAATTCATCGAGCGCCGCCTCGATGCCATTGATCCAGCCTTTTTCCAATGCAGATAACAACCGGGTACGCCAAGCTTTATCTACTCTTATTTTTGCCATTTCAGGGATGACAATATTAACTTCAGCTTGCTCTTCCCTAGTAAATCCTAGTCCAAGAGGTTGCTGCAAGCAAGCATCAATCGATTCAAATAAGAAAGGCTTGCCGATGAAATCATCAAAACCTTCGACCAGATAAGCTTCTTTTTCATGCAGCAAAGCAGAGGCGGTAATCGCGATACAAACTGGGCGTTTATCGGCGAATTGCTGGCGAATATGATGTAAGGCTTGCACGCCATCCATCACGGGCATGCGGATATCGAGAAAGACTGCATCGAAGTATTGCAACTGCAATAACGTCAATGCTTCTTTACCATTGCCCGCTGTTTGTACCTGCGCCCCAATCTCGCGCAACATACGTGCTAGCACATCGCGGTTTTCTTCGACATCATCCACCACTAGCGCGTGCAGACTTTGTCCACTCGCTAGCGTGACCACCGCAGGTAAGGCTTTTGCTAGCACGGCAGGGGCGTTTTGTGCGGGTGGTAATAGCAGTGAAAAATAGAAACGTGTCCCTTTGCCAACTTGCGATTCCAATTGCATATTCCCACCCAACAATTCCACTTGGCGCGAGGAAATGGCAAGGCCAAGACCTGTCCCACCTTTTTTACTGCCAGCCTCAGTTTGATGAAATGGTGCAAAAACGAGTGCCTGTTGTTCGGCAGGAATGCCTAGCCCAGTATCGCGCACCTCGAAAGTAAAAGCATTGCCCAAGCGCTGCGACACTTTTAATTCACCC
>JACPVY010000111.1 GCA_016197345.1 Burkholderiales bacterium | reverse complement strand
CTTTAACGCTTGCCAGGGTCGATACCGCTGCTGCGGCAGTAATTACTATTTTGACGAATTTATTCACTTTTTTTTCCTCTCGGGTGTGGGTATTCGCAGAAAGATACTGCGCAACAAATGATGGGATCAACGCAAATTCTATCATGGGCAACGCACGCTTTCGCACTTCTGCATAGGCGAGGGGTGCAGGTTTTGCAAGAAATGAGGGACAAGTTACTGCGAAAACTTGTCTAAATCGACATTTTTACGTTGCTGAATGGTGTTCAGTTAGTGCGAAAGCAGTATGTCTAGTGCCTAAAATCTGCACAATATTGTCTAAAAAGAGTGCTCTTAGTGCTCCCCCTGATGAACCTAGGAAGAAAGCAGGAGGAGGGACTCTAATGTCGTTTTTGTGCAACGCAACTTTCATGTCAGTTGCCCGCATTCTAGCAAGATCACGGGTGAATGAACGCCCTGAAAGCCCCTTTGTTGCTGGTTGAGTTAAGCGGCAATGCCGATTGCTTGCCTAGGCGCGCAATCGGCATTGCATTTCCGCTTGCTTTAGTTTGCCAAGCCCTTGCCTTCGATGACAACACGCCGATTTGGCGTCAAGCATTCGATTAAGGCTTTACGCTTGAGCTTGTCGTCACAAGCTTTGACAGGCTGAGTTTTGCCCATGCCCAGCGTTTCAATGGTAGCGCTGACGCCCTTGCTCTTCAGATAGGCAGCTACGGCATCGGCCCGTTTTTCTGACAGCTTCTGGTTGTATTGCTGGCTACCTAATTTGTCGGCATGGCCCGTGATGATGAGCAAATCAACCTTGGCGCAAGTGGCTAATTTTGGTAGGACTTCGCTATCGATACGTGCTTTTGCTTGGGCAGATAGCACGGCCTTATTGAATGCAAAAGTTTGATCGTTCGTAAACGTTGCCGAGAAATCGCAGCGTTTTGGTGGTGGCGGCGGTGGTGGCGGTGGCGCAGGTGGTGCTGGTGGCGCAGGTGGTGCTTCTACTTTAGGCTCTTCTTTGGGGGCTAATGGCGCATCGCAGCCGGGAAGGGCATCGGCGGGTGTCCAGTAGCCAGTGCGCCAGCACAAGCCCCAAGGATTGCGCGCAACCACACCACGACCATCTTGCACATATGCGCTTTTCGGTGTGCTGGCCTGAATATCGGTAATGGCTTGCGCCCCGGCTTCGATTGCAGTGGTGGACAAACATGAAGCGAAAGCGAGAGTGAGCGCGAGATGCAAGCTGGATTTCTTGAGCATTTTTATCCCCCTGTTGTGATGAATGGCAGGCTTGAACAGCCTAGCAGGCTAGCCTACATAGCGATGACGAGCTATTTTGTGCCATTTGCCGCCATTTGTCCCATATTTGTCCCAATTTTGTCTTTTTTGCGCCGAACTTTTTGCAAAAATGGTTGCGCCGCTTTCTTTTTTGTCTGTGCTGGTTTGCATGACAACACAAAATCCTCGGCATTGCGCCCCGGCATGCTAAAATCGCAGGGTTATACGGCGCTGTAAGTTTTCTCTACCTGACTTTCTGGCCGTAAATTTTTCCGCAATTTCTGCGTTGTTTTGCCTAGACTATCAATCGAACCGCCAATGGATCAATTCGCAAAAGAAACAATCCCTATTTCCCTCGAAGAAGAGATGCGCAAAAGCTACCTCGATTACGCCATGAGCGTGATCGTTGGCCGCGCCTTGCCGGATGTGCGTGATGGCTTGAAGCCTGTGCATCGCCGGGTGCTCTTCGCGATGCATGAAATGAACAACGTTTACAACCGTCCTTACGTCAAGTGTGCGCGTGTGGTGGGTGAAGTGATGGGTAAGTATCACCCACACGGCGACCAATCCATTTATGACACCTTGGTGCGGATGGCGCAAGATTTTTCGCTGCGCTATACCTTGGTTGATGGTCAAGGTAACTTCGGTTCGGTTGACGGCGATAATGCAGCAGCGATGCGTTACACCGAATGTCGTCTTGATAAGATTTCCAATGAAATCTTGGCAGATATCGACAAAGACACCGTTGATTTCGTCCCTAACTACGACGGCAAAGAAAAAGAACCTTCCGTTCTGCCAACCCGTATCCCGAATCTGCTGATTAATGGTTCGTCGGGTATTGCGGTCGGCATGGCGACCAATATCCCTCCTCACAACTTAACTGAAGTCATCAACGGTGCTTTGCATGTGCTGGATACACCGCAGTGCTCAGTCGATGATTTGCTAGAAATCATTCCAGCACCAGATTTCCCGACCGCTGGCATTATTTATGGCGTTTCCGGCGTGCGCGATGGCTATCGCACAGCCCGTGGCCGTATCGTGATGCGCGCTAAAACCCATTTTGAAGAATTTGGCAAAGATGGGCGGATGGCGATCATCGTTGATGAGTTGCCGTATCAAGTCAATAAAAAATCTCTGCTTGAGCGTAGGCCATTTGCTCGAAGGTTTAGCGGTAGCGCTAGCGAATATCGACGATTTCATCGCCATCATCAAAGCCGCGCCAACGCCACCTGTGGCGAAAACGGAATTGATGGCGCGTGCTTGGGATAGCTCCTTAGTGCGGGAAATGTTGATGCGCACGGCAGAAAACAACGAAGGCGGCATCGTCATGTTCCGCCCAGAGAATCTGCCTAAGCATTACGGTATTCAACAAGACGGCTTGTATAAGCTGTCTGACGTGCAAGCACAAGAAATTTTGCAGATGCGTCTGCAGCGCTTAACCGGTCTGGAACAAGACAAGATCGTCAACGAATACAAAGATGTGATGGCTGAAATTGCCGATTTGCTCGACATTTTGGCTAAACCTGAACGCGTCACCGCCATCATCAAGGATGAATTGGTGGCAGCACGTGATGAATACGGCGATGTCAATAAAGATCCACGCCGCTCGCAAATCGTGATGAATGCGACTGATCTGGAAACCGAAGATTTGATCACGCCGCAAGACATGGTGGTCACGCTCTCGCATTCTGGCTATATGAAGAGCCAGCCGCTATCTGAATACCGTGCGCAAAAACGCGGTGGTCGCGGTAAGCAAGCAGCGGCGACCAAAGAAGACGATTGGATTGAGCAACTCTTTATCGCCAACACCCACGATTACATTTTGTGCTTTAGCAATCGCGGCCGCATGTATTGGCTGAAAGTATGGGAAGTGCCGCAAGGATCACGTGCTTCGCGCGGCAAGCCTATCGTCAAT
>JACPVY010000110.1 GCA_016197345.1 Burkholderiales bacterium | reverse complement strand
GTCGATAAAGTGGAAATCGATGGCTTGCGCGCTAAGCTCGTGCGCATGCCCGACGGCAAAATGAATATCGACGATTTGCTGAGCAAAGACCCACAAAGCGAAGAGAAAATCAAATTTGATATCGACGGCGTGCGCATAGGGGAAGCCGATTTGAGTTTTGATGATCGCATGGGCAAGCGCAAACTGGCATTGCATCATGTAAATCTGGAAACCGGGCGCATCGAATCCGGTGTCGCTAGCAAGTTGAAATTAGCGATGGAAGTGCAGGCCGATAATCCCCAATTGCATGGCAAGGTCGCGCTGAGCACCGGCTTTTTGCTGGACTTAGAACAACAGCAATATAGCTTGAAAAATCTTGATCTAGCGCTTGATGGCAAAGCGCTCGATTTTTCGTTTGTGAGTGTGCAAGCGAAGGGCGATGCGGGCTTCAAAATGGCTAGCGGCATACTAGCGCTGAGCGATTTAAGTGTGGCGGTCAATGGCGAACGTGGCGGTCAAAATCTAGTGGCAAAAATGAGCCTGCCTAAGCTCGATTTGAATGAAAAAGATTTGCAAGCCGATAAGATCAGCGCGAGTTTTTCGATGGCAAAAGGCAAAGATAAGATCGCTGTAGCGCTTGATGCCCCTTCCTTCCGCGGCAGTCGCCAAGCCGTCAATTTCCCCCAACTCGCATTGCAAATTGAAGTCACGCAAGAGCAATTACAAGCCAAGGGCAAGCTAGAAGTCGATCTGCAAGCGAACTTGGATAGCATGATCATCAACGCCAAGCAGCTCAAATTGCAGATGGAAGGCAAGGCCGGTGATAACGCGATTCACGCCAACATCAGCAGCCCTTTACATGTCGATTTGAAACGCAATCTTGCCAATTTGAGCCGGCTCGCGGTTGATGTCAAATTGCCGCATCCTTCGGGCAAAGGCACGCTGGGAATGAATGCCGATGGTCTATTGACGCTCGATTGGAAGGCGCAAAACATTAATAGCGTCTTGAAAGGCAAATTGGATGAAACCAGTTTCGATGCCAAGCTAGGGATGCGCGATTTTGCCAGCCCGCATTACAGCGCTAACCTCGTGTTGGATAAAATCGACGCAGATCGCTACCGCGCCAATCCTTCTGCGATTGAAGCGGCGCAAGATAAAAGCAAGCCCGAGGTGCCAGTCGATTTATCTGGTTTGAGTAAATTGCAGGCGACTGCCCAATTACAAGTCGGGACGATCAAGGTCGCTAACATGCAAATGACGAATTTGAAGCTGGAAATGCATGCCCAACCCGGCAAAATTGATCTGGCACCCCTTAGCGCCAATTTATACGGTGGTAGCGTACAAGGTTCGCTCGGGCTAGTGCTAGGCAAACAACAGCAATTTATCGTCAAACAAAATCTGACTGGCATTCAAATCGGGCCACTGCTAAAAGATGCGATCAAGAAAAATCCGCTCGACGGTAAAGGCAATGTCAACCTAGATATCAGCACCTCGGGCGGCACGCTCAGTCAATGGAAAAAAGGCTTGAATGGCAGCGCTAAATTGAGTTTGCAAGATGGTGCGGTGAGCGGCTTCAACCTAGCGAAAATCATTCGCGAAGGGAAGTCGATGATGAGCGGCGCGGGCGATAGCAGCAAAACCGGTACTGCCAACGCTGAAGATAAAACCGACTTTAGCGAGCTCTCCGCGAGCTTAAAAATCGCCAATGGTGTTGCCCATAACGACGATCTCAGTTTGAAATCACCGCTGTTCCGCGTTACTGGCACTGGCGATGTGAATTTGGGTGAAGATAGGCTCGATTACACCGTCAAACCGACGATAGTAGCGACGCTACAAGGGCAGGGCGGGCCAGAATTGCAAGCCTTGAAAGGCGTCACGATACCCGTTCGTTTGACTGGCCCATTTACCGCGATTGGTTGGAAAATTGACTTTGGCGCGATGGCAAAAGATATGGCGGCGCAAAAAGTCAATGAAAAGAAAGAAGAAGTGAAAACGCAATTGCAGGATAAATTGAAAGAAGGCTTGAAAGGGCTCTTTGGCAAGTAAGTGCGATATCACGCCGGTGGCAACCGTGGGAAATTCATAATGAGGCGTTTCTTACGACGCTTCAAAACGGTGTACAAGCGTTGCCCATCCTACTCGCTGCGCGCTTGTTTGCAGTAGGGTGGGTTGCATGCAACCCATCGCATTTCGGGCAAGCTGCCCACCGAAACTTTGCTCTATTACAGCGGTTGTGGTGGGCGAGTCGCCCACCCTACAAGAATCTGTTTTATTGCCATTTGTTGGTTGGTTTTTATCGGTTTTCCAGCTCGCCCAACGCTAGCGCTGGCGCGCCGCTGCCATCTGGCATTTGCCCACCGACTTCTTGCGGCCCGTAAATGAAGCGAACTTCGGCGATTTTGCCGCCTTCTATCTGGTAAACCGCCATCACCTGCAACACCGCTAAGCCTAGCGGTACCGTGGTGCGGACATATTCATGATCTAACACCGTGTTGCCCATCGTGGTGCGATGCGCGACATAGGCGTACATATTGGGATCGCTGAAACGGCCGGCATAGCGTGAACGCATCGCCTCTTTACCCTCACACATCAGGGTATCGGGATAGGCATAAATTTTCACATCATCAGCATAGCAGGCCAAAAATCCTTCGATGTCGCGCGCATTGTAGGCATCTAGTTGGGCTTGTGCCAAATCGGCTGCTACAGTTTGTGGCGTTGCTTCGCTCATGTCGGTTCCCCTTGGCATCTTGCAACTTGGTTGAAACTGAAATTGAATCTTGATCGAGTCTTGATTGTATAGCGCAAGGCTAGGCCTAGGTATAGATTGTTGCAGCGCTAGCAGACCGTCTGTGCAGTCTGCTAGCGCTGTTAGCGCGAGGTAATTACGCTGCAATCTGATATTTCTGTGCGACCCATTCTTCAAAGCGTTGCGACATCAGGCTATCGGATTCGCTATTATCGGCAATTACTTCAGCCCCATGCACCAAGCTAATGTGCGCATCTAAATCGGCAAACGGTGCGGCCGGGTAGCTGCGGGCAGCGCTGCTGGCAATCGTTGCTTGCGCATCGCGCCATGCTTCTTCACTCGATAAATTGCAACGGTCTGCCAAGTATTGCGCATTAAACCCTTCGCCTGTGAGGCTACGCAAACCTTCGTCATGGCTGATGCTATTGCCCGGTTGCCAATAGTGTTGGCATAAATCGGGGCCGATATGAGGATTGTCGGTCAGATAGCCGTCGCGTTTCAAGAAAAAGTGACGGGTCTGTTCTACCGCCATTTTTGCCAGCAGATAGCCATGGTAAGAAGCAGCGGATTCTTGATTGAGCAAATGCGGAATTGCCAACACCGGGCGTGGGCAAGCGCTAATGCCGAGTACCGAGGTTTCCGTCGCCCGTGCTAAACGCAACACCGCCTCTGCCGTCAATTTGTCATCATCCAGTTTGTACAAAGCCGATTCAAAATAGGCAACCAGCGCCGTGGTGCGTTGATGAAAGGCTTGGTGCGGTTGCGCTTGCATGATCTTGGCGCGTATCAATTCATCCGGCATCGCTTCGCCTTGCGCATTTTTCGCATAGCGTTTTAGCCAATCGGCATCTTCTAGCAAGCTATCGCAAAACATCGATTGTGTTTCGGCATAAGCCATCGAAGTAGGGGCAAATTCTTGTGAAAAGCACGGCGCGTTTTGCGTCACATTAGCAAATTGCGCAGCATGGCCACCTTCGTGAAACAGCGTCGTCAAACCGCGCAACCCGCTACCAGTTTGATCGGGTTTGGCGAGCGAGGTGAAATTGATCTCACTGGCAATCCATTTGCCGTCTTGATCATAAAAAGCCGGGATAGGCATATGGCAAAAACCGTTCGGATACTTGCCTTGGCGCTCCAATAAATCGAGTTGCATGCGCGCGCCACGAAATTGAATGCCAAGTTGACGGAAGCTAGTGATCCAACGCTGCACACTTTTTGCAAAGGGCAAATATGGTTCGATTTCACGCGCCACGTTGCCACTTTGGTGGAAGCGCACATTCCACGGTGCAGTCGCGCTAGAACCATGTTTGTCGCGCATTTCGGCTAAGGCACGCTGATTGCTGCCACGGGTGCGCAATTCGAAATCATCCAAAATCGCAAACAATTCAGCGACCGTCATTTTTTCGTTTTTGTGGACTTTGTATTCGAAATAATTGCTATAGCCAACCGCCTGCGCGAAACGATTGCGTAATTTGACGATGTCTAAAAAACCGTTTTGCAATACCCATTCTTCAATTTTTTGCAACACCTCAAAACTACTTTTGCGATACTGCTCGACCGGGTTGAAAGCCATGTTGGTGATGAGAGAACTCAGCGAAGCCAACTCGCTTTCACCTTTTTCATTCAAATGGAAAAACTGGGTCTTTTGGTTGGCCGCAAACAACTCGCTTTCTTTCGCAATCAATTGATCCATCAATGCGCGCGCTTCTGGCGTTTCGATGATATTGGCTTCAAATAAGGCGATCCAGCCCGTCAAACCATGCAGCAAGGCATCGCGTTCGGGTGTGGCGGGGAGCGCTTGCACGCTGGCGCGATGCTGGCGTGTATTCGCGAGGCGGGTAGGGCAGGAAATAAAAGCCTTCAAGGCTTGTTCGGCGTGTGTGAAACCGCTGTGATCATCGCTAGTCCCCATATACGTTGCCCAATATAAATCTTCTTTGGCTTTATGGAGCGCGAGATATTCTTGATTGATTTGGTGAAAAAAAGCTGCGGCTGTTTCCATGTGTGTGCAAGAGTAAGGGTGATAGGGGTGAGAGGGCGCGGCTATACCATAAACTGTGCGGCGAAGGCAGGATGATAGCACCGCTTGCCGCGACTAGCTTATCTACTGCTATGGTTTTATGGCCGATTCACGCCAACTGTTACTATTCGCATCATGCTTTACATTTGTTTAAATAAGTGCGCATACACGGGGGAAACGCGCAGATTTTCGCTGCGATGGCGCAATTTAACGCTGATCTTGCCCCCTTCATCGCGTAGCGCAGCTTGCACGAAACTGGAGTTGACTATCGTGCCGCGATGGATTTGCCAGAATTGCTTGCTATCGAGTTGGCTATGTAAATCACGCAAGCTCGTGCGTATCAGCGCTTCGCCTTCCAAACTGATGACGTTGACGTATTTATCGGTCGCCTCAAAATAAATCACCTCTTCAATCGGAATCATTTTGACTTGATTGCCAATCGCTGCGCGCACAAAGCGTAGCGTTTCTGTAGTCGTTGCGGGTGCCGCTTGCGGTAGCATCAATTGCAGGCTTTGCACCAATTGCAAGAGCGCCGGATCAAGCGTGCTCACGCCTAGTTGCGCGGCGGTAGCGCGGCTGGAGTCTAGCGTATGCTCTTCTTTGCGGCCATCGAGTTTGATTTGTAGGCGTTCAATGGTGCGCATCAAACGCGCATCGTTAATCGGCTTGAGCAAATAATCGAGCGCGGCTAATTCAAAGGCTTGCACGGCAAATTCGTCATATGCGGTGACAAAGACCAGCAAGGGAAATGGCTCTTGCGATGGCCATTCTTCCACCAATTCTTGCGCCGCCTCTAGCCCGGTTTTGCCGGGCATTTTGATATCGAAAAACATCACATCCGGTTTTTGCTGCAAGGCTTTGGCAACCGCTTCTTGACCATTCATCGCGATATCCTCGATCTGCAGCGCTGGCCACAAGCGCTTGAGCGCATGGCTGAGTGCGGTGGCGAGTATCGGCTCATCTTCCGCAATCAACGCACGGTGAGCGATAGGGTGGGGTGGATGTGAAGAGCTTGGCATAGCAACTCCGGTAGTCAGAATAATCGAGGAAAAGTGCCTATTCGCTAGGCCAGCGACGACAATGGAATGCGCATCTCCGCCAGCGTGCCTTGCGGTTGATTTGGCCCTAACGTCAAACTCGCATGTTCGCCATATAAAGCGAATAAGCGCTCGCGGATATTGGTCACACCTAAGCGCGGCGATGGCCTGGCGGCTCAATTCTTCTGGCAGTTCGAGCGTAAAGCTTAAACGCGATCCCATCCGTATCGCCATCAAATCCAAGTAGGCTTGCATCAGTTGGAATTCAGCCTTGAGTGTCGTGTGCTCAGCGCGCGCCACTTGCAAGCTGGCACGTAAAAACAAAATCAAGTGATCCAACATCACCGCTGCACGCGGCGGGTCAAAGCTAATCAACCCTTGCACATTGGCAAGCGTATTGAACAGCATATGTGGTTCGATTTGCGCTTGGAGTAATTGCAATTGCGCTTGTAGGCTGCGCCGTGCATTTTCCTCAGCCCGTAATTTTTCTTGGGCAATGTGGGCGCGTAGCCGCTCCATCTTGCTGCGTATCCAAAAAATAATCATGACCACCAAGCACATCAACAACAGCAGCACCACATAGGTATTGCTTTGCGTGAGGAAGTTGACTGCTACCAGATAGCCCGGAATACCGAGCAGCACGCTGCCTATTGCCAAGCCGATACCGATTCCGAGTACGCATGCGAGCAGGGCCACCGCTACCATTTTGCCGGTCGTGATTTTGATCTGGCGGCTTTTTAATTGCCAAACGCCAACATGGATCAAAAAAGAAACGAGGCTGCCAATGCAAAATGAAAACACCAGATTCTCAACAAAATCCCCGTTAGTGGCATGGGTTAGTGTCAAGGCCGACGCAATCGCTATATTGGCGGCGGCAATAAACGGGTATTCACGCGCTACCCTTTGCCAATCCATTGATGCGGCTGGCGTAGCGCTGTCGTGCGCCGCGTGCTCTGCATGATCGAGAGCATCCACTTGAGCGGGCGGATGCTCTGGCGGTGTTGGCGAAGCCGGTGCTTGGCGCACTTGGGTCATGACGAACCTTATTTTTTCAGCGAATCGATTTCTCTTTCTATCATGCGTTGCTTGAGCTGGCTAGTTGAACCGTGTAAGAACACCTGTAAAGCATGCATCGTGATGCCTAAACCCCAACCAAAGATAGGCCACAGCGCCCAAATATGCTGCGGCGTCATCAGCAAGTTATACGCTAGCAAGCCACAACTGATAATCACGAACATCATCAGGTGATTGAAAAATTGCAATTTGCGATGGACCCGGCGTTCGGCTTCGCGGTAATTCTGCGCAATGCTGTTATTGCCATTGAATGGGGTGTTCATTTTGGTTTGCATGTGAGATTCCAGTGAAAGTATGTCGATGCATGCATTGTCGCTAGCGGCAGGCCGAGGTGGTAGCGCTTTGCGACGAAAACGGGAAAACGTGGCGCCAAAAGTGTTAATTCTGTGCGAAAGCGGGGCGTAGAAGGGCGCAGCTTGATAAGAATTGAGTGTTGCTTTGCGCAATGCATTCTCATTGTTGTCGAACACATTGCCGTCCTCCAGTGTGTTTTTCAAGGCGCTTTTATTTGTTGATGTGATTAATTGGTATATTCATTTCAATATGAGCAAAATGCGCATATTCATGCTGCTGTCATTAACGCTGCCTATAGTCTTGGCCTTGTCCTCCTTAATTGGGACAAGACAATGTTGGGTGTGTCCCCGCATTGATGGCGCCTTTTTACCTTTTCTACTTGCAGCCATGCCGCCGCAAGTTTATTTCGACATTCTTGGAGAATCAGACGTGAGCTTATTTAGTGTAAAAAAGAGCGTAAAGAAGACTTTATTAGCAACTGCGGTCATGGTATTGGCAGGTAATGCAAGCGCTGCAAGTTTTGATTATTATTTGCTGGCCGCTTCTTGGCAGCCAGGTTTTTGCGCGACTCATCCCGGCAAACCAGAATGCACGAATTTAGTTGGCACCTATGCCGCTACCAATTTCGATTTGCACGGTTTGTGGCCAAATGCTTATGATGGCAACCATCCTTTTTATTGCGGCGTTTCGCAAACCCAAATCAATTTAGATACGCCAACTACTTGGTGCAGTATGGCTAATTATGGCGCCAGCAGCAGTACAATGAATAACTTGGCAATGTATATGCCGGGCGTGCAATCTTGCCTCGACAAGCACGAATGGTACAAACACGGTAGCTGCGCTAATGCAACCCCGGACACCTATTGGGCGAGCGCAGATAGCTTGATTTCCCGTTTGAATACCACGTCTTTTGCCAATTTTGTTCGCAATAACCAAGGCAAAAATGTCAGCCGTAGCCAATTATTGTCGGCTTTTGGTTCAGCTTTTGGTTCAGGTAGCACCGCTGCCGTGGCATTGCAATGCACGAAATATAATGGCGTGAGCTATTTCACCGAAGCATGGATTAATTTGGATCAAACTCGCTTGAGCAGTTTCCCTGCAAATAGCTCTTTGGTGTTGGATGGTGCAATTACCGGCACCTGCCCAGGCACCAACATTTATATTACCAAAGCAAAATAATACCCAGCGTTTAAATGAAAAATGGCGGTTCGCTTGGCGGCGAATTGCCATTTTTATTTTGTCGACATTTAGCGCTAGCACGGCAAGCCAAAAACGATTTTGAATCAATGTGAATGCATCCATAAAACACATTGTTTTTATGGATGGCATATCTCCCCTCGTCTATCCTCCTCGCTTCGCATCAATTGCTACAAAAAAACGTCACCCTATGTAAAGTTTTTTGAAGTTTGCATAAAGTAATTGCCAAAAAAACAAAGCGTGGCACACTGAATGAACTGTCCCTTTTTAGTTAGGGGGACATGTTCTGCGCATCATCAGGTCCAACGAAGTTCATCATCGCAATAGCTTCACTGGCAATCTTGTCAACGCCAGTCGCCTTATCTGCACCTTCAGCACCATCGGCACCAACTGCATCATCCGCATCAACAATAAGCAAGCCTGTCCCTAGCATTGCGCACAGCGAGAAATGCACTGCTGCGTGTTGCGCTTGGGCTAGCGCTAACATAAAACGACTATCCAATTGGAGCGAGACATGAGACTTTTTCAACCAATCTCTTTATCGGCCATCTGTGCCGCCAGCACGCTAGCATTTAGCGCTAGCCCAGCCAATGCAACGACCTTTGATTACTTCCTACTAGCCTCATCTTGGCAACCCGGTTTTTGCGCGACCGTGTCTGGCAAACCAGAATGTAAAAACCTAGTTGGCACGCATGCCGCCACCAACCTCGATATGCATGGTTTGTGGCCGAATGCCTACGATGGTAATCACCCGTACTACTGCGGCGTGTCAGCGGCACAGAAAGCGCTGGATACGCCTAGCACTTGGTGCAGTATGGCGGCCTATGGTGCAAGCGCTAGCACGATCAACAATCTCAGCTATTACATGCCAGGCGTGCAATCTTGCCTCGATAAGCACGAATGGTATAAACATGGCAGTTGCGCTAGCATCGACCCGAACACCTATTGGCAAAAAGCAGATAGCTTGATCGCCGCCCTAAACACCACCACGTTCAACAGCTTTGTGCGCAATAACGCAGGTAAAATGGTGACGCGGGCACAATTGCTGTCTGCTTTTACCAGCAGTTTTGGCGCGGGTAGCGGTGCGGCGGTGGCATTGCAATGCAGCAAATCTGGCGGTACAACTTACTTCACCGAAGTCTGGATCAATCTCGATCAAACAAAATTGGCGCAATTTCCGGCCGCATCATCCTTAATTCTCGACGGCAGCGTAACGGGCACTTGCCCGACCACGGGAATTTACATCGCTAAGGCCAAATAGCCGCAGCGCAGCAATTTTTTTGCCTAGCCTCCCCGTCGTAAAAGCGGCGGTGAGTTCCCTCCAATTCTGCTAAACTTAGCGCCCCTAGCTCTGCTTTTTCGCAGACATTCAGTTTTCTTGCCGAGGTGCGTTTTGTTCGATTCCATCCGTTCGCAATTTAAGCGCTTGGCCCCTGCTGTTGATTTTTGTTCCTTGCGTCTGGTGCGTGATCGCCAGCAACAAATCAATGTGCGCCAGGGTGTCTTGCAACCTTTTTCCACCAGCATCGACACTGGCGCCATGGTCACCGTGATCCATCGTGGCGGCTACGGATATGCCGCTACCAGCGATTTGAGCGATGCCGGCTTAGCCAGCGCCATTGCGCGCGCCAAAACCTGGGCCGAACATAGCGCAGGTCGCGCCGTGACGGATTATTCAGCGATTGCGATGTCGGACGCCGTGGGCCGCTATGCCAGCCCGAAGTCAAGCAACCCACCGCAGCTTTCACAAAGCGACATCATCGCCATCTTGATGCGTGAATCGCAAGAAGCGCAAATCGATGACCGCATCGTTGATTCCTACGCTTCGCTCTGGACCACCGATACCGAACAACTCTACCTCAGCACAGCCGGTGCCGACGTCTTCCAAGAAATCTCGCTCGTGATGCCAGATTTCCACGTCAGCGCAAATGATGGCGACGATACCCAAGGCCGTAGCCTTGGCGGTCGTGGCATCTGCCTGCAGGGCGACCTCTCGATTTTCCTCGAGCGCGGCATGATGGGTTGCGGCAAAAAATTAGCGGGCGAAGCGCTAGAATTGTTGGCTGCACCAAATTGCCCGAGCGGCAAAATGGACTTGCTGTTGATGCCATCGCAAATGATGTTGCAAATCCATGAATCGATTGGCCATCCGCTAGAACTGGATCGTATCCTTGGCGACGAACGCAATTACGCCGGCACCAGTTTTGTCACGCTCGATATGTTCGGCAAGTATCAATATGGCTCTGAATTGCTGAACGTTAGCTTCGACCCTAGCCGCCCAGAACAAATGGCCAGCTATGGTTGGGACGACGATGGCACCCCTGCAGAAAAACAATTCGTCATCAAGGATGGCATTTTGCAGCGCCCACTCGGCGGCGCGATTTCGCAAGCGCGCGCGGGCATCGCAGGCGTCGCGGCCGCGCGCTCGTGTAGCTGGAATCGCCCACCGCTAGACCGCATGTCGAATCTGAATGTGGAAGCGGGCAATAGCACACTCGCCGAAATGATTGCTAGCGTCGAACGCGGTGTTTTGATGGACACCAATATCTCATGGTCGATTGATGATTCACGCAATAAATTCCAATTTGGTTGCGAATTTGGCCGTCTGATTGAAAACGGCGAATTGAAAGGCGTTGTCAAGAACCCGAATTACCGTGGCATTTCCGCCACCTTCTGGCGTTCCCTAAAAGGGGTAGGCGATGCCGCCACCTTAGAAGTATTGGGCACACCATTTTGCGGCAAAGCCGAGCCTAGCCAAGTCATCCGCGTCGGCCACGCTTCGCCAGCTTGCCTGTTTGATCAGGTCGAAGTATTCGGGGGACATGAGTAATGGAAGCGAAGCAATCAATGCAAGAATATTTTTACGCGCTAGCCGATTTCATCCAAGCGCAATTGGCTGAGGGTGAGCGTTTCAAATGCTGGTTTTCTGGTGAACAATCGGATTTCGTGCGCTTCAATAAGGGTTTGATTCGTCAACCCGGCAGCGTCGAACAAACTTCGCTATCGCTGAATTTAATCAACGGCCAAAGCCACGCGAGCAGCGATTTTTCGCTCAGTACAAACAGTGAAGTGGATCGCGCTTACGTGCTGGCGATGCTGCAAGCTTTGCGCGCGCAAGTGGCCGCTTTGCCAGCCGATCCGCATTTCTTGATGGCGACCGAAGTCCACTCC
>JACPVY010000109.1 GCA_016197345.1 Burkholderiales bacterium | reverse complement strand
GTGCAATGGCTTCGTCAGGATTTAAATTGACAGCAGGAAAGCGGCCAAACATGCGCGACACCAGCTTGCGCACAATAGGCATGCGCGTGGCGCCACCCGCTAGCACCACGCTATTGAGCTCAGAGGCGCGTATCGTGGCGTCGCGTAGTGCGCGCTCGACTGGCGTGCGTAGGCGTTGCAGCAATGGTTCGGCCATTGTGGTAAGCGTATCTTCGTCGATTTCCCAGCTAAATTCTTTGCCTTCAAACTGGATTTGCATCGTAGCCTTGGTTTGGCTAGAGAGCAAACGTTTGACCCGTTCTGCTTCGTCGCGCAGGCGTTGCACTTGCCGTGGCTCTAGCGCTTTACCCGCTAATTGCTGTTGTAAACCGCTACGTTCGAGGAAGGAATCAAACATTAAGGTGACAAAATCTTCGCCGCCCAGAAAATTATCGCCAGCCGAAGCGCGTACTTCCATCACGCCTTCAAATAGCTCCAGAATGGAGACGTCAAAAGTGCCGCCACCAAAGTCAAATACGAGGAATTTGCTCTCTTGCCCCGCTTCGTGGATGCCATACGCTAGCGCGGCTGCGGTGGGTTCATTCAACAGGCGATCAACTTTTAAGCCAGCGAGCTGGCCTGCGATGCGGGTCGCTTTGCGCTGGGCGTCGCTGAAATAAGCGGGGACAGTGATGATGGCCTCGGTTACAGGCTCGCCTAAAAAGTGCTCGGCATCTTCTTTCAGCGCTCGTAACACCATTGCCGATAACTCTTCTGGGCGGAATTCACGCTTACCGAGCTTGATACGCTTTTCGCTACCCATATAGCGTTTGAAGACAGCGGCCGTCAAATTCGGGTGGGTTTGCAAGCGCTCGCGAGCGGCGCGACCGACTAGCACAGTGCCGTCTTCGTCCAAGCCGACACAGGAGGGGGTGAGGTGTTCACCCAAAGCGTTGGGAATGATATGTGCCTGACCATCGCGCCAGCAGGCGGCTAGGCTGTTGGTGGTTCCTAGGTCGATTCCGATGATCATCGTTTTTCCTACTGGCAGAAGCTGGCTTGAAGGATCAAGTAGCGAATATTATTTTAAATGAACAACAACTGGCGACACTTCGTCCATTGCCCATCATGCCATTTTAGCCGCATTCATGCACGCATTTTACGCCGTGGCAAACTGGCGCCCGCCCTCCTGCCTATCGTGATGCAGAAGAGCCAGGCTTTCAGTCACGCTAGGTCGTCAAATATCCGCTTCCACTTCATTGCCATGCTCTTCTAGCCAGGTGCGGCGGGCGGCAGCTTCGCCTTTGCCCATCAGCATATTGAAACGCGATTGCGAACTATCTTGATCAAAGCCCCCTAGCGACACCGGTAATAGGCGGCGGGTATCGGGATTCATCGTGGTTTCCCACAATTGCTCGGCATTCATTTCACCCAAGCCTTTGAAGCGGGAAATACTCCAGCTACCGGGTTTTAAGCCTTCTTTCTTCAATTTGTCTTCAATTGCCGTTAATTCGCCGTCATCTAGCGCATACAGCTTTTGAATCGGTTTTTTGCCACGGGCTGGCGCATCAACCCGATAGAGCGGTGGACGGGCGATGCAAATATGGCCTTTGGCAATTAATTGCGGGAAATGGCGGAAAAATAAGGTCAATAGCAAGACTTGGATGTGTGAGCCATCGACGTCCGCATCAGAGAGGATGCAAATTTTGCCATAGCGCAAACCGCTCAAGTCTGGCGTATCGTTGGCACCATGGGGATCAACACCAATTGCCACCGCGATATCGTGGATTTCATTATTGGCAAATAAGCGGTCGCGCTCAGTTTCCCATGAATTCAAGACCTTACCGCGTAATGGCAAAATCGCTTGAAATTCTTTATCGCGCCCCATTTTCGCCGAACCACCCGCAGAATCACCCTCCACCAAGAAGATTTCATTGCGGCTAATGTCTGACGATTCGCAATCAGTCAATTTACCGGGTAACACCGCTACGCCAGAAGATTTCTTCTTTTCGACCTTTTGCAGCGAACGCAGGCGTGATTGTGCTTGTTTGATGACTAATTCGGCCAGCTTTTTGCCGTAATCGACATGTTGATTCAGCCATAGCTCTAGCGCGGGGCGAGAAAAGGTCGAGACCAAGCGCACTGCATCGCGCGAATTTAAGCGTTCTTTGATCTGCCCTTGGAATTGCGGGTCGAGCACTTTTGCCGATAAGACGAAAGATGTGCGCGCAAAGACGTCTTCTGGCAGCAACTTCACGCCTTTTGGCAGTAGAGAGTGGAGTTCAACAAAGTTTTTGACAGCGCCAAACAAGCCTTCACGCAAACCAGATTCATGCGTGCCGCCATTGGGGGTCGGAATCAGATTGACATAGGATTCGCGTACGACCGCACCTTCTTCCGTCCACGCTACGACCCATGCCGCGCCTTCGCCTTCGGCAAAGCCTTCGGTGTCTGCGTTGGCATATTGTTCGCCTTCGAACAGTGGGATCAGCGTCACGCCATTCGCAGTTTGAGCCAATTCTTCATTTAAATAGCCGCGCAAACCTTGATCGTATTGCCAAGTTTGGCTTTCCCCCGTTTTGCCATTGACCAAGCTGACTTTGACGCCTGGCAGCAACACTGCTTTGGAGCGCAACAAACGTTGTAATTCGGTGTGCGAAATGACGGGAGAATCAAAATATTTCGGATCTGGCCAAGCGGTGACGCGGGTGCCGGATTTTTTTCCATCGCGTGGTGCCGGGCGCGATTCCAATGGATTAATCACATCGCCATTGGCAAATACCAAATGATGCCAGCCATTGCCTTCATCATCTTTGCGCCAAACGGTGATTTCCAAGCGGGAAGAGAGCGCATTGGTGACGGAAACACCGACCCCATGCAAACCACCCGAAAAGGCATAAGCGCCGCCTGAACCTTTATCAAACTTGCCGCCCGCGTGTAGGCGGGTGAAGACGATTTCCACCGTCGGCACCCCTTCTTCCGGGTGCAGGCCGACTGGAATGCCACGCCCATCATCTTCGACGCTGACCGAGCCATCGGGATTGAGGGTGACAACAATATTCTTGCAATGCCCGCCTAGCGCTTCGTCAGAAGCATTGTCTATCACCTCTTGAATGATGTGCAGCGGGTTTTCGGTACGCGTGTACATGCCCGGACGTTGCTTGACTGGCTCTAAGCCTTTCAAGACACGGATGGAGCTTTCGCTATAATCGGTTGCGGTTGTTTTTTTGGTTGCCATGCAGGGTCGAATCTAAGTAAGGCTAAAGTGCAAAAAGAAGGCTAAAGGGCGTAAACACAGCTTGCAAAACGTACGTAAGGCCAAATTTGCTTCAACTAGCGTGGCGCGATGGATGCGTAACGCCTATGCTATTGAGCACAAGTTGATATGCCGAGATGAGCATGTCATAAATGTCACTTCGTGCCACCTGTGCAAAAAACATGTTGCAAAACAATCTACGGATTCATGTTTTGCGCAAAGAAATAGCAATACTTTGCCCGGTGCCGCACATATGGGTGGTCAATTTAGTGGCAAAAAACGGCGGGCACCACCCAAACAGGTGTCTGCTTTTCAACATAAATGGCCGTAAAATGGTTCACAACCAAGCGAGATAACGATGACAAAAACGAGGCGTGGGAGATGGCAATGAAGCTATTACTGGTAGATGACCATGGGCTATTCCGTGGTGGTTTGCGGCTTTTATTGGGCGCAATGCAACGCGATTTGGAGATCTTGGAGGCAGATTCTTGCGGTGAGGCACTCGCCCTGATGCAACAGCATCTTGATATCCGCCTTTGCCTGATCGACCTTACGCTACGCGGTGAAAATGGCATGAGCGTGATCGCTTTGCTGAAAGATATTAATCCGGCGGTGGTGACAGTGATTGTTTCTGGTGATGAGCGGCCAGCCACGATAGTTGCCGCGCTAGATGCGGGAGCGATGGGGTATGTCCCCAAAAGCGTCAGTCCCGAAATCATGGTGCAGGCCTTGCAACTCGTATTGGCTGGTGGAATTTATTTGCCGTCGTCCTTGCTAGAGTCGAATCAACAGCAGTCTGAAAGTGAAGAAAGTGCAGATAGCAAATTAGTTGGTTTAACCGAGCGCCAATTGCAAGTTTTGCAGTGTCTATTGCGTGGCTGGCCAAACAAACTAATTTGCCGTGATTTGAATATCTCAGATAACACCTTAAAGGGACACCTTGCTGCGATCTACCGCACGTTGGATGTGAAAAGCCGAACCCAAGCTGTTATCGCGGCCGGACGTTTGGGCTTGCGCGTGGGGCTTGAAGGGGTTATCCAATGACCTTGAGTGGCAGTAGGGAAAATGTAGCAAGCAATGGAGGAACGGCGCGGTTAAACCTGACTCCACATCACGAGGACAGATTGAATATCCAGGCTAAGTTGTTGGCTCGACAGGTACAACGCAGTCCTATCTTTGTTTTGATCGTGGCGAGCGTGGTCGTCTATGCCATCTTCCCCTACACCAAGCCGTGGATTGCTTTTTCTTGGTTGGCGTTAGTGGCGTCGGGATTGTTAGCACGGCTCTTTTATGCAAGATGGGTGACACGTCAAAATTCACAAGAATCAGCGCGCCGCATTATGCGCAACTTGACGTGGTTTGCGTTTTTTAATGGTTGTGCAATCGGCATTTCGGCACCGCTGTTTTTCTTCAATAGTGGCATGCAAGATGCTGATCGAGCGGTGGTGGCTTTGGTGCTGGTGGGCATCTCAGCCGGGGGGATTTCCACATCGGCTGCTTATCCACCCGTATTTGCGGCCTATATTTTGCCAGCCCTTTTACCGACCGTGTTTAGCTGGGCAATTTTGGGACAGGTACAGCACGTCATGCTGTGCTTTTTGACTTTTTTGTTCATCGTCATTTTGTATAGCTTCGTGCATGAGAATCATAAGCTGCTCGGTGAATCCTTTGGCATTCGTTTTGAGCACGAAAAGCTGGTGCGAGAGTTAGAATCGAAGCAAGAAGAATTATTACGGGCAATGGAGCATGCTGAGCGTGCTAAGGAGCGGGCCGAAGAAGCGGGACAGGCGAAAGCGAGGGTGTTAGCGGCAGCTAGCCATGACTTACGCCAACCCTTGCATGCTCTGTCCCTATATAGCGCAGTGTTGAGCCAGCGCCCAGAGCCGCAAACCTTGAATGAAGTGTCGTGCCAGATTGATTTATCGGTACGCGCCTTAAGTGCCTTATTGAATGCCTTGCTGGATATTTCACGGCTCGATGCTGGCGTGTATCAGATCGAGCAATCCTCCTTCAACGTGCATGAAATATTGCAGCGCATTACGCAAGAGTTTGAACCATTGGCACGACGCAAGGGCTTAGCTTTGTTGCTTGATTCAAGACCAGTGTTTACCTACTCCGACCCGGTGGTGTTAGAGCGCATTGCACGTAATTTGATTGATAACGCCTTGAAATACACTGAACGCGGAGCGGTGCTAGTGGCGTTGAATGTTGAAGGGGACAGGATCGTTATTTCAGTGCGTGACACTGGAAAAGGTATTCCACCGAGTGAACAAGTACGTGTCTTTGAAGAGTTCTATCAACTCGATAATCCAAGTCGCGACCGTGAAATGGGTTTGGGATTAGGTTTATCTATCGTCAAGAGGCTGGCTGAACTGGTCAGATCGGGTATTACGTTGACTTCGGTTGTCGGAGAAGGCTCTTGTTTTTCGTGGCACGTACCGCTCGAGCGTCGTGGTGTGCCAGAAGTGACGGGCGAAGATTTTGATGATGGAAAGGCTTTTAGTATGACTCAGCGGTTGCAAATTTTGGTGATTGAAGATGAGGCTGCGATCCGACATGGCATGGGACTATTGCTAGGGGCGTGGGGCATGGAAGCGCACGGTTGCGCGGCACTGCCGGCCGCACAAGAAATTATGCAAACCTATGCAATTGATCTGATCATTGCCGATCTACGCTTGGAAGATGGCGCTGATGGCTTAAGCGTGGTGAATACCTTACGCAAACAAAATAAATCTGTCCCTGTTTTATTAATTTCAGGAGAAACCGATCCCGCTAAATTGCGGGATGTTGCAGCAAGTGGTTTTCCTTTGATGAATAAGCCGATACAACCCGAGGCATTGCGCAAAAATATCGCGCACATGCTGCAACAAGGGTGACGCTCAATCGGCCAGTCAAGGTAGTGACAGGTTGATGTCGAGAAGGAAGAAATTAGGTTTCGGCATCACCTGTATTCCCGCCTGAATCAGGCACTTTTATCAGAGAAGGCAAGACTGCTGGCGTTTTCGCGCCCGCAGAATGGCCGCCTATTGTTTGAGTTTTGCGCAGTAATCAAGGTTGTATAACGTTTACATAGTGAGGTTTTTTAAGTTTGTAGAAATAAAAGCAGATCAACCGCCAGGGAGAAAGCCATGCAAGAGCTGAAAAACAAACTCGCACAAGGCGTAGAAACACTGATTTATCGTTTGCAAAAGCAGGATCAGCCCTCCGTATTTGATGTGGTCATTATTGGCAGTGGTTATGGCGGTGCCGTTGCGGCGGCACGTTTAGCCGCAGCGCGTAGTCAAGCAGGCAAGCCCTTGCGTATCTGTGTGCTAGAGCGTGGGCGTGAATTTTTGCCGGGGGATTTTCCGCGTGACTTTTCCCGTTTGCCTGCCGAGGTGCGGTTTGAACCAGCGAAAACGGGCAAGTTATTGGGCTTTGCCAATGGCTTATTTGATTTTCATTTCAATGACGACGTTAGCGTGTTACGTGGCAATGGTTTAGGTGGCGGTTCCTTGATCAATGCTAGCGTGGTCGAACGCATGAGCGATTTGACGTGGCAAGCACCTCAATGGCCGCAAAGCTTGCGTGTCAACTGGCGTCAGTTCACCAAGTATTATCAACGCGTCGAGCAGATGCTGGCGGCGCAAGTATTGCCGCGTGCGCAATGGCCTCAAAAAACCTTTGCCCTTGAAAAATTAGGGACAGCAATCGATGCCGCGCAACGGCGCAAGCAGGGGGCAGACAAAGCGTTAACGCCATCGTTTCGACCTGTGAAATTGGCATCTCAATTATTTGCCGCTGGCGAAACGCCATGGTGCCGAGATCTTCACTGGTGCGACGGTACGCTATCTCGAACAAATCAAGTTGCCCCTGCAAGAAGGGACAGAACAAACATCGGCGCAGGAAATTTGGCAAGTCCATTTTGCCTTGACCGATGCTACCAATAACAATATCCGCGATCACCACTTTAGCGTCTCCGCACACCATGTTGTGCTTGCAGCAGGCACGCTAGGCAGTACGGAAATCCTGTTACGTTCGCGGGAAAAAGGCTTGAAGCTGTCGAACCAACTGGGTAGCCGTTTTTCCGGTAATGGGGACATGATCTGGGCGGGCTATCAGCAAAAGGACAAGGTAAATCCGGGCAGCGAAGCCCATCAGGCGTATGCCGAACGGAAAGTGGGGCCGACGATTACCGCGATGCTAGATTTGCGGCAGCGCAGCCCGCACCCGCATGTAGTGCAAGATGCAGCCGTGCCAGCGGGCTTGTATCGCGTTTTTTCAGAATTAGTGACGACCACTAATGTGCTCTATCGTATGGCGCGTCGTAGTCCTGATGAACGTAGTACACAACTGCAAATCGATCCCGATGCCGTCAATCCTAGCCACCTACAGCATACCGCCGTGTATCTCACTATGGGGCTAGATGAAGCCGCGGGTGAGATGGAATATGTGCCGAAGGATGAAGATGGTCATGGCG
>JACPVY010000108.1 GCA_016197345.1 Burkholderiales bacterium | reverse complement strand
TGCATCCACCATCAATTCACGGTGTAGCGGAATATTGGTTTGTATCCCTTCCACCACCATTTCTGACAAGGCGATTTGCATCCGACGTATCGCTTGTTCACGCGTTGGTGCATAGGTAATCAATTTACCGATCATCGAATCGTAGTGCGGTGGCACATAGTAACCCGCATAAGCATGTGAATCGACCCGCACCCCCGGCCCGCCCGGTGCATGCCACGACAAAATACGGCCTGGCGATGGCGTGAACTTGAATGGATCTTCGGCATTGATACGGCATTCCACCGCATGGCCGGTGAAGACGATATCGCGTTGGCGATAGCGCAGCTTCTCACCCGCAGCAATGCGAATTTGCTCTTGTACGATATCCACGCCCGTGATCATTTCCGTTACCGGATGCTCCACTTGAACGCGGGTATTCATCTCGATAAAGAAGAATTCACCGTTTTCATACAAGAATTCAAAAGTGCCCGCGCCACGATAACCAATGCGACGGCAAGCATCAGCACAACGTTCGCCGATGCGCTCAATCAATTTGCGTGGAATGCCCGGTGCTGGCGCTTCTTCAATCACTTTTTGGTGGCGACGCTGCATAGAGCAATCGCGCTCGCCTAACCACACGGCGTTTTTGAATTCGTCGGCCAACACTTGAATCTCGATATGGCGCGGATTTTCGAGATACTTTTCCATATACACTTCAGGATTACCAAACGCCGCACCTGCTTCGGTTTTGGTCATCGTCACGGCATTGAGTAAAGCCGCTTCGGTGTGGACCACGCGCATCCCGCGACCGCCACCACCACCCGCTGCTTTAATCAAGACGGGATAGCCAACTTTACGCGCGATTTGCACAATCGCTTTCGGATCATCCGGCAATGCACCTTCCGAACCGGGCACGCAAGGCACACCCGCTTTGATCATGGTTTGTTTCGCCGTAACTTTATCGCCCATCATGCGGATCGATTCCGAACGCGGGCCGATGAAGACAAAACCGGATTGCTCAACACGCTCGCAAAAATCAGCGTTTTCCGACAAGAAACCATAACCGGGATGAATCGCTTCCGCATCGGTCACTTCGGCGGCGCTAATAATGGCCGGCATATTCAAATAACTTTGGCTCGATGGCGCTGGCCCGATACATACCGATTCATCGGCCAATTTCACATACTTGGCTTCACGATCTGCTTCTGAGTGGACAACCACGGTCTTGATGCCCATTTCGCGGCAGGCGCGCTGAATACGTAGCGCGATTTCGCCGCGATTGGCGATGAGAATTTTTTCAAACATGATGGATGCTTTACGTTTGGGTCGGTGTTACCGGCATGCCAAGCTCGCGCGCGCGAAATGTTCAGCGCGCGACAAAAGCTGCGGGCGAAAGCCGCTATCAGCTGACAATAAACAGGGGTTGGCCAAATTCGACGGGTTGACCGTTTTCAACCAAAATCTGGGTCACAGTGCCGGACATATCGGCGTCGATTTCGTTCAGCAATTTCATTGCTTCGATAATGCACAAGGTATCGCCTTGTTTTACGCTTTGGCCGATTTCGACAAATGGAGGGGAGCCAGGAGCGGAGGAACGGTAAAAGGTGCCGACCATCGGTGACTTGATGACGTGGCCTGCATCTGCCAAATCAGCTGGCGGCGGCGGAGCGATAGGGCCAGCGCCTGGAGGTGGGGTGAAGGTAGGTGCAATCGTTTGTGGAACCGATTGTGGATGCATCATCACGACCTGATTTTGTGCCAAGGTCGAAGATTTGACGATTTTGACCTTGCTTTCGCCTTCGGTGACTTCCAACTCAGCGATATCCGATTCAGCCACCAAATCAATCAGTGTCTTGAGTTTTCGTAGATCCATGTGCAACCCCTGTTTGTTTATCTTGCTATAAAACGTTATAGAAATTGAGCAGCGCAATCCCTGTTAAACCACATTCAGTGAAACGCGCTGCAATATACCTGAAACTCGCCGGAAACTTGAGGGAAAACTCTAAAAAAACTATTGCATGGGCAGTAACTTGCTTAAAAAGTTGCCATGCACTCGCTTTTTTTCGTTCCCTTGAAGAAAACTCAGTGCCAGAGGTTAGAACTTTTTCAACAAAAAGTCGAGTGCCAATCCATATCCCTCGACACCTAAACCGCAAATCGTGCCGATGGCAATGGCCGATAAAAACGAATGATGCCGGAATGCCTCCCGCTGATGCACATTCGAAATATGCACTTCCACAAACGGAATCGCGACTCCCGCCAATGCATCACGCAGGGCGACGCTAGTATGCGTCAACCCGCCCGGATTGATAATGATGGCCTGCACCTCTTCAGTTTTCGCGGCATGGATACGATCAATCAATACCCCTTCATGATTACTTTGCAAGATGCTTAACTTCGCGCCAGCTTGCTGCGCCTGTGCTAACAAGCCCTGTTCTAACTGCGCCAAGGTAGTTGCACCATAGACTTGCGGCTCGCGCGTGCCGAGTAAATTCAAGTTCGGTCTGCCCCGATCAGCACAGTGAAAGGCAGGCCACCCGCCTTATTGCCAAGCTGGCGCGAAAGCTCACTACCATCAATCCCAGCAACCAGAAGTGGGTAGCTGATTTGATGTTCTTGTTTGAATTTAGCGATGGCCTCGGGCGAATCTATCCCTACACCTAGCACTTGCACACCGCGCGGTGCAAAGTCAGTCTGCAATTTGGAGAGTGCCGGCATTTCTTTGACGCAAGGTGCACACCAACTTGCCCAAAAATTGAGCACGATAGGTTTGCCACGCCATTGGCTCAACGCCTGCACTTTGCTATCGCTATCTGGCAAGCTCATCGCGAACAATTGCGCTACAGCATCACTTGGCTGGGCGCTAGCTTGAGCACTGCCATCGGCCAACACCCGCTGGCTAATGTGATCGACTTGCTGCTTGCTCACATAAATGCCTAACAACGCTGAAATGATGCCAACGCCAGCCAAAATGACGGTATTTTTCTTCATACTCGTGAGTTCATTCCGTATTTAAGATTCTGCAGTAGTCTGCGCACCGTCTGCCGCAATCAAGGCTTGCAAACCTGCCAAGCTCAAGCGCTGCGGTTTGCCGTCGGGTTTGGCTTTCAAGGCACCGCGCACATCGTCTTGCGCATAGAGTGACAGCATCACGCCTTCGCCTTGCCACATAAAGCTGATGACTTCCATCGCCTCCATCCGCCGCGGGCGGGGATTTTGCTCTTCCGATACTTCAAAGTTGACGTTTTTATTCAGCAAAAAGATTTCAACGTCTTTTGGATTATCGTAAAACAGTTGCAAATGGATATCAGAATGCTCACCCGCCGTGCCATTCACGACTGCGCCACTAATATAAGGATTGAAGCGCTCTAGCTCTTGCATCAAGCGGCAAGCGAGTTGGCGTAATTGCAATAAGCGTTGCGGCTGGCTGTCGGCGAGGAATAATTCATTGTAAGCGCGCACTTCTTCTTCGATCTGGGCGTTATCTGGCAGCATATCGCCATGAACTGCCGTACCCAAAATCTGCCGCGCGGCTTTGCGCTTCGCAGTGCTATAGTCGGCGCCATCCTCCGCGATCATACGTGCCGCAGCGATGGCAATTTCGGCCCGCAGGCCATCGGTATCATGAGGGTATTGGTTCATGGGGGCGATGATACAGAACTTATGCAAAAACTGTGCGCAGATGTGGGTGATTTCGCAGAAATTAGGGGGCTATATCAACATGCAGGAATGATCTCTGCGCCACTTAAGCCTGCCTCGGCGATCAATTTCTCCAATAGCAGCTTAGCCGCCTCACTTAAGTAAATATCGGCGCGAACCCGATAGGGGTCTTTGAAGACCTGGATGTCTTGCGGAATTTTGTCGGCAAAAAAAACTGGTTTGGAAACAGACGTCCCTATCTTTTTTTCTGAGTGCTGGTAATCGATGCAAGGGATGATATTGGTGACGTTGTAGAAGTAATGGGTTTCACTGTCGACCTCAGTACCGAGCAAACCAGCACGATTGAAGCACTCGACAGGCAATAACTGGCCGAAGGGAGACAGGAAGTCTTTCAGCGCATGATAGGCTTTGGGGTTGAGGATGACGCTAGCTGGCATGACACCGTTGATATCACCAAAGGGCTGCTGATTCTTCTTTTTCTTTTCTATGATCGGTTCGAATTGAATCACTTTCCCCCAGTGCAACTCTTTGCCATTTATTATGCAAAGATCCATATCTTCAATATCAACAAAGGTCATGGCGGAAAAAGAATTGCTAAAGCCACTACGAAAAACCCAAACGCTCATGATTTTGCCCTGTTAAATATATGGAAAAGTGCCAACTACCAGTTCACCGCCTATAGCTTGAAGCGTCATCCTCGCCATCGGTTCGGTATGCTCTTCCTTGCTGAATAGCTCAAAAAACACAGACATATGATATTTGATCGTGTGAATGTGCTGATGAGGAATCGCATTTGGCATACTAGGAATTTTTGCTGATTTGAAACGAGGCAAAATCACACCATTATCAAAATCATTGATCCCTATCCCCAATTTGAAAATAAATTGCCTTGACTTTTCTGCCTCGCGGCACTGCGCTGACACAATATGATGCGCATCAGACTCGCTTGGCCGCTTCATGCCCGGATTAGCAACCCGCATATTTCTGCCCAATTTGGCAGAATGATCAATATCACGCTTCGCTTCCGCCATCAAAACCTGTGCGCTAGCGGGCAAGGTGCGGCCATTTTTGTATAAAATTTTGCGCTTCTTTTGCGCCAGCACCAATTCATTACGTACCGCGTAACTGTTTACGCCAACAACACCAGCGGCAATTTGATTGATCCCAGCCGTCAATTCCAGCATATTAGGCACAGCTTCAGCGTAAATTTCTTCGGTAGTCTTTGCGTCTTTACTCATCTTGCAACATTTTTTAATGCGTAAAACATCACATTATACCGATAACCACACCAAAACATAACGTAAAATTAAATTTTAAAATTAACCAAATAAAACATTTTCGACGGGCAATTACGCAAGGTTCAGCCTTTCACCACCGCAATAAAATCCACTTCCACCGCCGCATTCTTCGGTAATTGATACACGCCCACCGAGG
>JACPVY010000594.1 GCA_016197345.1 Burkholderiales bacterium | reverse complement strand
TATGGCTATGGGCAGTGCCAGGGCTGATCTCCTTAGCTTTGATGGCGTACTTTTTCAAAGCAAATTCACGCTGGGTCAGTATTTTCATGTGGGCGGGTGTCGTCAGCTTTGTCGGCTATTTTTTTGTCGCCTTTGATCAGGGACACGGCTGGGGCTATCGCTATTTTCATACCGCGTGGTTGGTATTACCGGTGCTCGCCGCTATCGCTTTTGAAGGATTGGCGCAAGACCCGCATGCGCGACAACGCTTATACGGCTTTGCCTTAGCCAGTTGTATCGGCTCCGCCATATTGTTAGTGCCATATAAAGCGATCCAAATTGAATCGTTTGTTGCAGAATCGCTTGATCTGATTCCGCCTAGAGTCGCAGGAAATGCACGACAACTCGTGTTTCTGCGCCTTGAATGTGGATTGGCAAACGATCTAGTGCAAAATACACCGTTCTTTGATGGCAATGAGCTGCGCTTGGTCAGCCGAGGACGGATGCAGGATACTCAAACAGCCGCAGCGCTAGGAAAACATCCACGCGTGGTTCAGGATATGGCATGTGCACAGCGCTGGTTATTGGATTAAATTGGATTAAATTGGATCAAGCTGGTTAGCGCAACTTCCTCTGACATCCGCCTTTCAATCTTTCATGAAGTGATGGTGAATCAAATGTCGCAGAATAATTCAACGAAACGTATTCGCATTGGCGTGATTGGCTTGGGCTGGGTAAGTATCCATCGGCACATCCCCGCGCTAATAAAGAATCCGGCATTTGAAATTGTCGGGGTTGCCGATAGACAGGGCAACAAAGCGCGCGAGGTCGCCGCTAAATTTGGTTTTCGCCATGCGTCTGAAGCCCACACCTTAGCTGATATTTCATGGATCAATGAGGTGGACGCGATTGATGTGGTGACGTCGCCGATGGAACATTATCACTACATCCGCGATGCACTTGAGCACAATTTGCACGTCATTACCGAAAAACCGTTTGCCATGACGGTTGAGCAAGGGACTGAACTCGTAGCGCTTTCTCAACAGAAAAAATTGTGCCTAGCAATCGTCCATAATTTCCAATTCGCCAGCTCGGCACTGAAATTAAAACAAGCGATTGCAGAAAATCGTTTGGGCACGATTCGCTCGATCTCCGCATTCCAATGGGGTAATCCCGGCAGAAGACTGCCTACGTGGTACCAAGAATTGCCGCAAGGCTTGTTTTTTGATGAAAGCCCACATCTTTTGTATCTGGTCAGAGCCTTATCCAAAGGCAACTTGAGCATGAAAAGCGTGGAGAGTTTTGTTAGCACCACTGGCAATACCACGCCCGCATCGATTGACGCGTTTTTCCACGGCAAAAATGGAGAAAACAATACCATCCCCGTGAGCATTAGCTGCCGCTTTGAAGCGCCGATTTCTGAATGGTATGTCTCAGTGTTAGGCGATAAAGCCGTTGGTATGGTCGATATATTTCGCGACATCTATATTGAACTGCCGAACGATGGCGACCACACTTCATTCAAAGTCTTAAGAACGTCGTGGCGTGCGACCTTAATGCATTGGATGCGCCATTTCGTCAACGGCCCATTGCACTTTTTGGGTAAGCTGGAATACGGCAATGACGAAGTTTTTGGCCGTTTCGAACGTGCTATTCGTTCCAATAGCGCGCCCGCCGACATTGATGCGGTCGATGCGTTAGCAGTTCTGAAATTGCAACATCAAATTATGCAAATGGCGGCGCAATCTCAACAAAAGATCGGATAAAAATGTCACCAAATCAATTACTTAAAGCTTTGATGAAAGATGCCCCCTTTCAACCGGCAACAAATTATTGGCGTGCCGTTGAAATAGCGGTTTAGATCTTGGTTGCGGTGATGGCAAATTGACCAAAATCATGTTGGATGCATTGGCTCGCGCCGATAGAAATATGGTCGGTATTGATCTTGATCCCTTAGAAACAGAATTGGCTATTGCATCAAAAATTTATCAATCTGTGCATACCTGTTCGGCAACTGCGATACCCGAAAAAGATGCGTCATTTGATTATGTATTTTCAAATTCTGTCCTAGAGCATATTGGCCCAATTGAAGGTGTGCTGGACGAGGTCGCTCGCTTGCTCAAACCGAATGGTAAATTTTTATTCACAGTCCCAAGCTCCGATTTTCACAAATGTTTAAAAGGCGGTTTATCTACGCCTAGCTCACGTTCAGCCTATCTTGAAGAAATAGACAAACGGTGCGCTCACTTACGCGATTGGTCAGAAACTGAATGGCGAACACAATTAGCACAACGCTCAATCAAAGTTAACTTTGTGCAAAATTATCTTAGTGAGGGGCAAGTCCGACGTTGGGAGCTACTCTCAGCAATGACTGGCGGCTTACTTTACAAGCTCCATGGCAAAAAATCGCGCCCCATTGAAATTCAACGAGCATTGAAAATGCGATCGGGACGAAATGGCGTGCTCGGAAATGTTGGCAGTTTGTTTTCACCATTTTTATCAATTGGCGCCGACTTGGATGTGGCGAGTCAATCAGAACACTATGGCTGCGTGATGATAGAAGCGGTGAAAATACAAGCTTAAAACCCATGAAATCCATTCTTCATCACCGTGTTTTTTCTATACCTTGGTTTCGCTTCATGTTGGTTGGAGGAACCTGTACCGCATTGAATATTGTTTTTCTCTGGTGGGCGGTTGAACGTTTGCAATTGAGCTATTTATTTGCCTGCACCATCGCGTTTTTTCTCATCAATCTAGCTGGCTATATCTTAAATAAAAGTATCACATTTAGTCAGGGGCGGAAAATTCAACTTAGTCAGTTATTGCGTTACTACATCGTAATGATACTGAGTCTTTGCTTAAATTTGCTATTGATGCTCATCCTAGTTGAATGGTTAGGTATGCATTATCTTGTTGCATCTATTTCTGTGTCCTTCATTTTGGCGGCGTTAAATTATCTGGCCCACGCCGGATTTACTTTTTTCCGTAAGAATGCAGAGATCAAGTGAAACCTATCAATATTCTTCAAATTAGTGCGTTTTTCGCCGCCCATGGTGGTGGGATTGAGGTCGTTGCTGAAAAATTGGGCCAAGCCGCTGCAGCGCAAGGCAATCAAGTGACATGGATGGCCACTGGTACGGTCGATCAATTTCCGGGATCATCGCATTTAGGCATGACTTGCATCAGAGCGCCTTACATCGATCCAATTGAAAAAGCGATTGGCTTACCGATGCCACTCTGGAGTCTAGGTGCGCTGATCAAATTATGGCGGCAAGTGGGTTTAGCGGATGTTGTCCATATTCACGACTATTTATACTTCTCGTCTTTCTTCGCCTTTGTTTTTGCAAAACTGCGTCGAAAACCCGTGGTATTGACCCAGCATATTGGCGAAATTCCGTTCAAGAATCGTTTTTTTAAAATCCTGCTTTCGACGATTAATCGCACAATAGGCGCGTGGATATTAGCGCGCTGTGGGCAAGTGGTTTTCGTCGGCAAATTAGTCAAAGCGTATTTTGAGCAAATTACCCATTTTGAAACACCCGCATGCTTGATCGCTAATGGCGTGGACCATGCCATCTATCACCCATCAAATACACCACACCCTAGCGAAGCAAGCTTGCGTTGTTTGTTTGTGGGGCGCTTTGTCGAAAAAAAGGGCATCAACCTGCTACGGCAATGCATGGATTTATCTGGAATCCAATGGACGTTTATCGGCTGGGGGCCGTTGTCGCCAAGCGATTGGCATGCAGACGAAAAGCGCGCGATTCTCGCCATCCATGAAAATCTGCGCGCCGATCAAGTCGTCCCGCATTATCAAAATGCGGATGTCCTTGTGTTGCCAAGTACCGGCGAAGGTTTCCCGCTTGTGCTACAGGAAGCGCTATCTTGCGGCACGCCTGTTTTGGTGAGCCAAGAAGTCGCCTCAGCATTCGAACGCTTAGACGAAACGTGCGTGTATTCTGCGGAAACGCGGGGGGATTCTGGGGTGGAACAGCTTCGTGCAAAGCTGACAGAACTCGCTAGCAAGGTCGAGGCGATACGCCAAGCGCGCGAGACAGCACTCACTTTTGCGCAGCAATGGGGATGGGGACATTGCGCGTCTGAGTATTTAGCGATCTATACGACATTATTGGAAAAACAGTAAAAACGGCGCTAAAGAAGGTCTCTAGCGCCGTTGTCTTACTCAAGCGTTAGCAGAAAATCAATCGAGTCTGCCCCCCATTGATTTAAAATTCCAGCGTCACGCCCGTTGCCGCAACGATTTCTTCTTTCGTCACGCCGGGTGCAATTTCGATCACTTTCAAGCCCTTTTCGGTCACGTCCATCACGCACAAATCGGTGATGATACGATCCACTACGCCGACGCCAGTCAATGGCAAATCGCATTTAGGCAACAATTTATGCGAAGTCGAGCCGTCTTTGGCTTTGGCGACGTGTTCCATCAACACCACCACGCGCTTCACGCCAGCAACCAAATCCATCGCGCCGCCCATCCCTTTCACCATCTTGCCGGGGATCATCCAGTTTGCTAAGTCACCTTTTTCCGAGACTTGCATCGCGCCCAAAATCGCCAAATTGATTTTGCCGCCGCGTATCATTGCAAACGAATCGGCCGAGCTAAAGTAGGAGGAGCCTTTCAAGGCCGTCACGGTTTGTTTGCCAGCGTTGATCACGTCAGCGTCGATTTTATCTTCAGTTGGGAAAGGGCCGATGCCGAGCAAACCGTTTTCGGAATGCAACCAAATATCGACGTCTTTCGGCACATAATTCGCCACCATGGTTGGCAAACCGATGCCCAAGTTCACATAAAAACCGTCTTGCAATTCTTGCGCCGCGCGGGCCGCCATTTCTTCACGAGTCCAAGCCATTTCTGTTCTCCCTGTTGCTCTGTTAGGCTGCGCTAACGGTACGTTGCTCAATCCGTTTTTCCGGTGTCGCGTTTAGCACAATGCGATGGACGAAAATGCCGGGGGTGTGGATTTGGTCGGGGTCGAGTTCACCGACTTCAACGATTTGCTCCACTTCCACCACGGTGATTTTGCCTGCCATCGCCGCGTTTGGATTGAAGTTACGTGCGGTTTTGTTGTAAATCAAATTGCCCGCTTTATCCGCGACCTTGGCTTTGATCAGGGACACATCAGCCACCAGCGAACGTTCCATCACATATTGTTCGCCATCAAATTCGCGCACTTCTTTGCCATCCGCCACCACGGTGCCAACACCGGTTTTGGTGAAGAAAGCAGGGATACCTGAACCACCCGCGCGCAGTTTTTCTGCTAGCGTGCCTTGTGCGCTTCGGGAATACCGCACAGGCCAAAACCACCCACTGCCATGGTTTGCCCATCTTTGACAATATCGGCCAATGCCGTTGCCGCATCAGGAAAAACTTTGTTCATAATTGCCTCATTAAGATGAACTACAAAAATAACAACATCATTGCCCAACCAACAACATTTTGCTGGTCGGAATTATTAGGATTGATTGAACATTGCTAACAAACGCTCAGGTAGCGCCTGCGATTTTTCAGCCTGAAAGTCAACCCATACCACTTTTGCCCCACCTTGCGCATGGATGGTCGGTAGCGCCACGCCATCTTCACCTAGCAGGCGAATTTCATGCAGGGTTTCAAAACTGGTACGTCCCGGTTTGCCAATAAAGGTTTTCACTTCAATGGTGCCCGGATACTTGAGTTGCTTTATAAAGGAACAATGTGCATTGATGATGACAGGCCCGTGGCCGAGTGGATTTGGCATGCAATCTTGCGCTTCCATCCAGTCGATACGGGCTTGTTCGATATAGCGGAAATACACGGTATTGTTGACATGGCCCATCGCGTCCATATCACCCCAGCGTATCGCTATCTGGCTGGTATGTACGTGTTGCCAACTCATTGCGCTGTCATACCATCATCTGCGCTGATGACCGCGCCGTTGATAAAGTGGGATTCGTCCGCTGCTAGCAACAACAGCAAACCATCGAGGTCTTGCGGTTGACCAACGCGTTTGCGTGGCAACATATCGATCAATTTTTTGCCGTGTTCGCTATTGAAATGATCGGCATTGATTTCGGTTTCAATATAACCTGGGCAAATAGTGTTGACATTGATGCCATATTTACCCCATTCCACCGCCATCGCTTTCGTCATATGAATGGCGCCTGCTTTGCTCATGCAATAGACGCCAATTTGCGGCAAGATGCGCTGGCCAGCGACAGAAGCGATATTGATGATGCGGTGTTGCCGTTTTGGATCGCCCTTAGCGCGCTGAATCATGCGCTTAGCGGCTTCTTGGGCGACGAAAAACGCGCCTTTTAGATTGGTATTCATGATGAAGTCGTAATCTTCTGGCGTGACATCGACCAATCTTTGCGTGGTGGAAACACCTGCATTATTGACGACAATGTCGAGCGGCCCGGCTTCGGTTTCCGCATGGGCAATTGCGGATTTGATACTGGCGTAATCAGTGACATCAAGTGCTACGACATGGGCTGCGCCACCTTCGGCTTCAATTTCGGCCCGTAATTCTTTTAAACGATCAATCCGGCGCGCCGCCAATACCACTTGTGCACCCCCCATTGCCAACACTTTGGCAAAACGCGAACCCAAGCCACTTGATGCACCTGTGATTAACGCGATTTTCCCTTCCAAATTGACTTCGACGCCCACGGCAAACTCCTTTTTATCCTGCAATTGCGTATGCATTGCATTAGAACCGTTATCATTACACGAAACGGCCTCGATTAGACGCTCAACCCTAACAATGTGCAGCAAATTCCACCACTTTTTACGGCAGAATAGCGCACACGCGCGTCACTGATTGTTGAAACCATAACGCCCAACCTTGACGCCCAATTATACTAACTACGCCAAAACGGTGAGACCATGACAGAAAACACGACAGCAAGCCTCCTCGAACAATACGGCCCGCGCGACGCGATGGAATACGATGTCGTCATCGTTGGCGGCGGCCCCGCTGGACTTGCCGCCGCGATCAAACTCAAGCAATTAGCAGCCGCTAAAGGCACGGAAATTTCCGTTGTCGTGCTAGAAAAAGGTGGCGAACTAGGTGCCCATACCCTCTCCGGCGCGGTGATGGACCCACGCGCAATCAACGAACTCTTTCCTGATTGGAAAGAAAAAGGCGCTCCCCTCAATACTCCAGTCAAAGAAGATCGCTTCTTATTCTTGACTGAAAGCAAAGCCCACAAAACACCGAACTGGGCGCTACCGCAATGTTTCCATAACGAAGGCAATTACGTCATTTCGCTCGGTAACGTGGTGCGCTGGCTAGGCCAGCAAGCCGAAAGCTTAGGCGTCGAAATTTTCCCCGGCTTTGCCGCCGCTGAAGTGCTGTACAACGACGATGGTTCGGTCAAAGGCGTCGCTACGGGCAATATGGGTGTCAATCGCGAAGGCGAAGCTGGCCCGAACTTCCAAATCGGCATGGAATTGCATGGCAAATACACCTTCTTTGCTGAAGGCGCCCGCGGCCATCTCGGCAAGCAAGTGATGGCGAAATACAATTTGAACGAAGGCCGCGATCCACAAACCTATGGCATCGGCATCAAAGAATTGTGGGAAATCGATCCAAAAATGCATCAACCGGGCTTGGTGATCCACACCGCAGGCTGGCCACTCGACGCTTCCACCTATGGCGGTTCGTTCTTGTATCACTTTGAAAACAATCAAGTGATGATTGGCTATGTGGTTGGCCTCGCCTATGAAAACCCTTACCTGTCACCTTACGAAGAATTCCAACGCTATAAGACGCACCCTGAAATCCGCAAATTTTTGGAAGGCGGCAAGCGGATTTCGTATGGCGCACGCGCGATCACGGCGGGCGGCTTGCAATCTTTACCGAAGTTAGTTTTCCCTGGCGGTGCCTTGCTGGGTTGCGATGCGGGCTTTTTGAACACCAGCCGCATTAAAGGTAGCCACACGGCAATGAAGAGCGGCATGCTAGCGGCAGAAGCGGCATTCGAAGCGCTAACCGCGAATCGCCAACACGATGAGCTATCCCGCAGCGTTTGAAAAATCGTGGCTGCATGAAGAATTGCATATCGCCCGTAATTTCAAACCATGGATGAGCAAAGGTTTGTATCTGGGTGCCTTGATGGTCGGCATTGATCAAATCGTGTTTGGTGGCAAAGCACCGTGGACTTTACGCCATAGCAAGCCCGATCATGAATACTTGCGCCCAGCGTCGGAATTCACGCCGATTCAATATCCGAAACCAGATGGCAAGATCAGCTTTGATCGCTTATCGTCGGTGTTTATCTCCAACACCAACCATGCAGAAGATCAACCGATTCACTTAACGCTGAAAAATGCCAGCGTGCCAGTCGATGTCAATTTGGCGAAATATGCTGGCCCAGAAGCACGCTATTGCCCGGCAGGCGTGTATGAATTCATGAAAACAGATGATGGCAAAGACCGTTTGCAAATCAACGCCCAAAACTGCGTGCATTGCAAAACCTGCGACATCAAAGACCCGACGCAAAACATCGTTTGGATTACACCGGAAGGTGGCGGTGGCCCGAATTATCCAAATATGTAAGATGAAAAGCCGTCGATTGACGGCTTTTTTATTGCATAGTGACAAGGATAGGGGCTTAGTTTCTTCAACAAAAATCGCCGCTTCCCGATACAATCCTTGCACCAAGACAAAAGTGATAACAGAAACAGAGCAAAAATGACTAGAAAACTCGCATACTTCGTCCGCATCGACAGCCTACAGCCTATCGCTGGTGCCGATGCAATTGAAGCCGCCAAAGTTGGTGGTTGGACTATCGTCGTCAAAAAAGGCGAATTTCAGGCTGGCGATATCGCCGTCTATTTTGAAATTGATTCCTTCCTGCCGGATGGCAATCCTGGCTGGCAGTTTTTGGTCGATAAGCAATCGCGCATCTATCAAGAGCAAAAAGGCCATGTGCTGCGCACGATACGCTTGCGCGGCCAATTGAGCCAAGGTTTGTTGGTGGTCCCTGCCCTGCTAGGCCTAGCCGCCCCTTACACGCTAGGGCAAGATCTGAGCGAGCAACTCGGCGTTCTTAAATACGAACCACCGATTGCCCCTTCCCTTTCGGGTGTGGCGATAGGTGCTTTCCCTTCTATCATTCGCAAAACCGATCAAGAACGTATCCAAAATCTGGCGAATGAATTAGCACAGTGGCAGCAAGAAGCGGCGCGATGGGAAATCACCGAAAAACTGGAAGGCTCGTCTTGCACCTTCGCGTGGATAGACAATCAATTGCATGTGTGCTCGCGCAATCTCGATTTGCAGGATACGCCAGAAAACTCGCTGTGGAATGCGGCGCGCAAGCTCGATATCGCGGGCAAGATGGCGGCACGCTATAGCGGCCGTAATCTGGCCTTGCAAGGTGAAATCATCGGCCATGGCGTGCAAGGCAATATCTACAAAATGCAGGCACAAGAATTTTATTTGTACGATGTGTATGACGCAGACCGTGCCGAATATTTTTCATGCAACGAACGCATAGCGTTAGCGCAAGAACTAGCGCTCCCCCATGTGCCAGTGATCGACGCTGATTTTGTACTGGACGCTAGCGTGACGATGGAGAGTTTGCTAGCGATGGCGGATGGCAATAGCGTTTTGAACACGAAACAATTGCGCGAAGGTTTAGTGTTTAAACAACATGGCGGGCAAGTGTCGTTTAAAGCCATCTCGAATCAATACCTGCTGAAAAGCTAGCCATTAAAACGCCCAAGCGCCCCCTTCTGCCGCGTTTCGCACTGGCATTCCTGCTGCTGATACCGACACTTGCGTTCGCGCATGGTGCGGAATCGGCAGCAGAGCTGTATTACGCCGCCATCGCGCTAGGCGTCGTCGGCGCAATGGTCGTACTGTGTTTTATCAAACAAGCCTGGTGGGTCAAACTGTTGTTGTTCCTGCCTCTTGTGATTGCCATCGCCTATACGATATTTTTTGTGATCATCGCTGGCTTCATCGTCTTCAAGCCATTTCGACACTAAATGCTTGCTGAATCGAGATCAAAGCACCGTCCCTCAATCCAAACCTGAGACTAGCGATGAAAGACATAGAAAAATTTGTCAAAGGCTTTACCCGATTTCAACAAAACTATTTCAGTGCAGAAGATTCACTGTATAGCGAACTACGTAATGGCCAACATCCATCGACCTTAT
>JACPVY010000095.1 GCA_016197345.1 Burkholderiales bacterium | reverse complement strand
AATGGCGTCATTGCAGCAATGGCTATCCTGACTCGCATGCAATTCTTTTATGGTTTTTATCCGGCCGTGCATTGTAATCAAATATGGCTTGGTGCCATGCCCTATATGTAGATCATTTTTAGCATTAATCGCAAATACAACGATTTGTAAAGTCTGACAAAGTGCAGGCGTTCACATAGTTGGCTAGATGGAATTTCTTCTGTCTTTATACTGGTACAGGCAGGAACCGAATTACTTTTGGAGTGACCATGTTTCAAATAAAAAAATTGTTATGTTTTGCCGCGCTGGCGTGGGTGGCGACGCTGGCCAAGGCCGAAGAAGTCAAGCATGAAGAATGCAAAACCGAAGACACTGCGGCGAGTTATGTGCAATCTTTTGGTGCCAGTTTTGAGGCTTTTCTTAAGGACTTGAAAGCCAAAGATAGGCAACGAGAAGCGGCGCTGGATGCGAGTGGTAGTGCGTGGATGGCAGCGGGTAAGTTGACCAAGGAGGATCAACTTAAGATTTTTGCGTTGCTGACCGATTCCAAAGAGTTTCTGGACTTGGAAAAACAGAAAAAACCGCACCTAAGCGCTTATATGACGGCAATTGGTGTGGCCTTCGCGCAAAAAAAGAACCCCCCTATCAGCGCTTGTGAATCTGCTTTTGAGGCAATGGCTGCGTTGCGCGAAATCGGTAAAATCAACCAAAAGCAATATGACATGATGGACGCTGCATTGAATGCTAAGGCTAATGCAAAGAAATAGCGCTAAGCGGGGCTATGCCTCTTGTGTCCTAAGAAAACTTGGATGATAGATGGCCGTTGCGTGTGTGTCCCCGCTCCCATTGTGAGGCTGTCGCTAAAGGTAAAACGCATAACTGCCGTGGGCAAACGAGTTGCCCGAACAGCGATGGGCTGCATGCAGCCCACCCTACAAAAAACCAAAACATCTTTTGCGACTGCCTCACTAGGGAAGAGATGAATTGCCGTACCTCGCTTCTTCTAGCACCCATGTTGATGCATTAGTGCGAAACCGCGTAGTCGTACCCCTCACGCCTTCGCCACCTGCACCCTAGGCACCGCGCCTGCCGATTTCGGCTCGCCATAAAACGCAAAATCCACTTCCGGCTGACGGCCGCAGATGATTTCGGCAATCGCTTTGCCGGAACCGCAACCCATGGTCCAGCCTAGCGTGCCGTGGCCTGTGTTTAAGAATAAATTTGGGATGCTAGCGCGGCCGATATAGGGGATGTTGGAGGGGGTTAATGGGCGCAAACCCGTCCAGTAGGTGGGATTGGAAAAATCACAGGCTTCGGGAAACAGTTCACGGGTGCGGCGTGTGAGCGCTTCGCAGCGAGTGGTGTTGAGATCGCGGCCAAAGCCGTTCAGTTCGCAAGTACCGGCCACGCGTAGGCGGTCGCCGAGGCGTGAGATGACGATTTTATAGCCATCGTCGGTGAGCGAAACGGTGGGCGCTAAGTCGCCTTTGATGATCGGGTAAGTCGCCGAATAGCCTTTACCGGGATAAATCATCAGCGAGATGCCGTGCGGTGCTAACAATTCTTGTGAATAGCTGCCTAGCGCAATGACGAAGGCGTCGGCACGTAGCACTTGATGGCGACCTTCGCCGTCGATCACCTCAACGCCAGTGACGCGCCGCGCGCTACCAGCGCCTTCCACGATCAGGCGCGTGACGCTGGTGTTGTATTGAAATTGCACGCCGGCGTCGGCTGCTTTTCTTGCTAGGCTAGAGGTAAATTTATAGACGTCGCCCGATTCGTCGGTCGCGGTAAAGTCACCGCCGACGATTTTGTTGCGGATACTGGCTAAAGCAGGCTCGATTTTGACGACTTCATCGGCGCTAATCGACTCGCGTGGGCAGCCGAGGTCGCGCATTAATTTCGCCATCGGTAGCGAATCGTCGAACTCTTTTTGTTCGGTGTAAAAATGCAAAATGCCGCGCGTCAAATGATCGTATTCAATGCCGCTGCTGCCGCGTAGCTCGACTAAAGCTTGGCGGCTGTATTCAGCGATGGCGACGATTTGGTGCAATGGTGAAATTGTACGAACCTATCGCTCGCTTGGGTAAGCATTCAAGCGGGCAAATTTTTTATTTTTTAAAGCGAAAACGCATTTTGTGTTTAAAAATAAAAGAAATTCCTAAAAAATTTATTTTTTCAAAGATTGCAGACGAGAGATTTCTTGCTGTACGGCACGCGCCACGACTTCTTCCAAGGTTTGCTGTAAACCGCGTTTAATTTCCCCCGTCAAACCGACCAAGGCTAATTGCAAGACATCGGCCAAACTATCGCGCACACGCTGTTCCAACACAAATTCGACCCGGCCTTGCAATTGCTTGAGAACGCGTTCGGCTAGGCGGTGTTCCAATTGCTCCCAATCCTTGCTACTCAATTGCGCTAATGCTGCGGCAGCACCTGTTGGCGCGTTGGCGGCTGGCGCTGCTGGTGCAGTTGATGGAGTTGATGGAGTTGATGGAGTTGGTGGAGTTGGTGTTGCGGCGCTTGGTGCGGGCGGTGGGACGCTCGCAATGGTCGCGGTAGTCGTTGTGATCGAGGTCGGCGCAGTGGTAGGGGCGGCAGGTGCCGGTGCAATCACATGTGTCACCACAGGAATATCGTCTAGCGCATTGTGTACAGGCGCTACAGGTATTTTGGCTGCTGGTTGGATGCTGGGTGGGCTAGCGACGGCTGGTGGTGCGACTGCGGCAGCGGTCGATGCAACTGCCGTGTTGGCAGCAGGCGCTGGGGAGGAAACAGCAGGCGCAACAGGCGTGATTACAGCAGGCGTAATTGCAGCAGAATTGGGGACAGCAGCGGCAGCGGGGCTAGGCGCAATGATTTGTGTGACGACGGGAATATCGTCTAGCGCACCTAGCGCGGCGACACTAGCGGGCGTCTTGGCGACGACGGCATGGGCCGCGGGCGTTGGCGGCGCAGCCGGTGCTGCCGCGCGCGGTGCCGGCTTGGCGACGGGCTTGGGATCAGCAATCACCTCGGTCAAAATCGGGATGCTGGCATCTACAGTGTTTGTCATGGATTGGCTTTATGTATAGCGTCGGCGGTTGCTTGGTTCTTGGCCGGGCGGTTGACCATGCCTGTGCATCACATCATTACATCGTTATTGCAAATTTGCAACGAAATGACTGAGTGTAAAGCCTTGCTGCTGATAAAAGCGATAGCGCTCGCGGCCTGCCAATTTGTCTTCGTCATCACTGCCGACTAAATCAAACACGCGCGCATAGCGTTGCGGTTGCTCTAGCGTGCGTCGTGTCAGGTTGATCAAAATGGGGGGCGTCGCGCAATCGACTGCTTCATTGCAAGTCAACAGTACCGGGGTTTGTGCAGCCAATGCGTGATTGGCTTGCACATGGGGCAAGAAATCGATATCGGAAAAACTCCAGAGCGCCTCATCTAGTTGCGCTAACAGCATAGGGTTAGGCAGTAGTAAAACGATGCGTTCTGGATTGGCTTGCGCGCGCGCTTTGCGTACCAGACGACAAGCGTAGAGCAGTTTGTCTGGTACGTTGCTATGAAAATCGATGCGCATAGTCATACTTGATACGCCTTAAAACTGAAAACCGGGGGGCGCGTTATCGTCCACCGGTTTAGGGCGGGCGATGGCAGGTTCTTCTGGTTTTTTCTCAGGCGGTGGTTCGGCGGCTTTGGGTTTGACGGCGATCAATGGTTCCGGGCTGCGGAATTGATAGCCGCGCGGCAGAATATTCGATTCAGGATAACCAGCGGTGGTTAGCGCCGCATTCCAGCTATCTGATTCAAAGCCTTTGCGTTCGGTGCTGCCTACTTTCAGATAGGGCAGGTCGATGCCGCCAGAAATTTTCTGTAGCTTGGTTTGCTCTTCATAGCTGCTGACGGTTTTTTCCGTGTACGGAACGCCGCGCGTTTGCAGCAATTGGCGGGCGGCATCGCAGGGGGCGCATTTATCGGCGCTATACAGCGTCACCGGATGATTGCGCATGGCATTCGAGACTTCATACGGTAGGCCCGCATCGGCTGGGCCAGTGCTGAGATTTTTCTTTTCCACCTTGGCTGCGGTTTTTGGTGGGGGTGTATCGCTATAGGTGATTTTGCCGTCTGGCCCTACCCATTTATACAATTGGGCGGAGGCAAATGGGCTATACAGCGTCGCCACACAAGTCAGCAGGCAAGATGCCAGTAGGAAACGGTTGGCGTTCATTTTTTCTCCTTGAAAAGAGGTAAGCGAGGCGACTCTATGCGAGCACATTTAAGCAGCTAAACCGTTATGGCGCAGGAGGGCATCAATTTGCGGTTCACGGCCACGGAAAGCCTTAAACGATTCCAATGCCGGACGCACGGACCCCATTTCTAGCACTTCATGCAAGAAACGCTGACCAGCATCGCCACGTAAGACGCTACCCGTTTCTTTGGCTTGCTCTTCAAAAGCGGCAAAGGCATCGCTCGATAATACTTCGGCCCACTTGTAACTATAATAACCCGCCGCATAACCCCCCGCAAAAATATGGGTGAAAGCATGCAAGAAGCGGTTGTACGCTGGCGGAATGAAGACGGCGATTTCGCGCCGCAATTGATCTAACTGCGCTTGGATCGCCGCGCCATCGCTTGGTTCAAATTGATGGTGCAGACGAATGTCGATCAAGGCAAATTCGATTTGGCGCAGCATCGCTAAGCCAGATTGGAAATTTTTGGCGGCTAGCATTTTGTCGTATAAGGCACGCGGTAGCGGCTCGCCGGTGTCGATATGCGCTGTCATGTTTTGCAGCACTTCCCATTCCCAGCAGAAATTTTCCATCATTTGCGATGGCAATTCGACCGCATCCCATTCAACGCCATTGATACCTGCCACTTCCAATTCATCAACTTGGGTCAGCAAATGGTGGATGCCATGGCCGAATTCGTGGAATAAGGTGTTGACTTCGGAATGGTTGAAGAGCACAGGCTGTTTGACCCCATCGACCACCACTGGCGCGCTGAAATTGCAGATCATGAAGGCTAGCGGCGTTTGCAGGCCATTTGCACGCAAGCGACGATGGCGTGCGCTGTTCATCCACGCGCCGCCGCGTTTGCCGCTACGGGCATATAAATCGAGGTAAAACTGGCCGATGAGCTTGCCAGCGCGTTCGATGTGGAAAAACTTGACATCGGGGTGCCAAGCGGGCGCCGCTTCTTCGCGGATGTCGATATTGAATAAGGTTTGCAAGACTTGGAACAGGCCAGCTAAGACTTTTTCTTCGCGGAAGTATTTTTTCACTTCTTGGCTAGAGAAGGCATAGCGTTTTTCACGCAGCTTTTCGCTGGCATAGCCAACATCCCACGATTCCAATTGCGGTAAATCGAGTTCGTTACGGGCAAATTCGCGCAGCTCTTGCAAATCTTTTTCAGCGAAAGGGCGTGCGCGTTGGGCGAGGTCTTGCAAGAAGTCGATCACATGCTGGGCGCTAGGGGCCATTTTTGGCACGAGCGAGAGTTCTACCGCATTCGCATAGCCTAGCAATTTCGCTTCTTCGGCACGCAGACGCAGTAATTGCAGCATATTGTCAGTGTTATCCCATTCGGTATTTTTGCTGAACACTGTGGCAGCGTCGCTGGCGCGGGTGACGTTGGCGGCATACATTTTTTCGCGTAGCGCACGGTTTTTAGCATATTGCAAGACCGGGCCGAGCGAAGGGATGTGCAACGAAAATTGATAGCCTTTCTTGCCGGCTTTTTCTGCATGCGCTGCCGCCGCTTGTTTCACGTCTTGCGGCAAACCTTCGATTTCGCTTTCGTCTTCAATCAAGCAAACAAAATCATTGGTTGCATCTAAGACATTTTCTGAAAACTTGGCAGAAAGCGTGGATTGCAGTTCTTGGATTTCGGCAAAACGCACTTTTTCTTGTTCACCCAATTCCGCACCGCTTAAGCGAAATGAACGCAGTTGATGGGCGATGATGGCTTTGCGCGCCGGGCTAAAATCGGCATAGGCCGGGCTGGCGGCGATTGCTTTATATTGTTGATAGAGAGCGAGATTTTGCCCCAACGCGCTCCAGTATTCACTCAGGCGTGGCAAGGCGGCATTGTATGCGGCGCGTAATTCTGGCGTATCCATCACCCCATTCAAGTGCGACACCATACCCCAAGCATGATTTAAGCGTTCACCCGCTTCGCTCATCGGTGTGATGAATGTGTCCCAAGTAGGATTGCTGATCGTTTCCAGGCTAGCGATCAGCGCGCGGTTTTGTTCGAGCAAATGATCAAGT
>JACPVY010000593.1 GCA_016197345.1 Burkholderiales bacterium | reverse complement strand
ATAGCTATTGCCGCCAATGCTCGATTACGATGAATTGCTTGGAACTGGCGAAAGCGGCCAGCTTTTTAGCGCAACACGGCACGATTCCATGGAGCGGCGTGCAGATTTTGGATCGTAGCTCCGCCAAACGCATCAACGCCGTGATGCTCACTTGCGGCACATACGATGCGGCGGGTGAATTTGCTTATCGCGTTGGCTTGCCAGCGAAAAGTGGCGTCGGTGGTGGCATCGTCGCGGTGGTGCCGGGCGAGTTAGCGGTGGCAGTATGGTCACCCGGCTTAGATGCAACCGGCAACTCGCTCGCTGGCACCTATGCGCTAGAGCGCTTTACGACGCTGACTTCGCGTTCGATTTTTTGATGATGAGCCTAGCTAACCTATAATGCCCACTGGCAAAACAGTGGGTGCAGCATGGCGACAGCAAGAATAAAAGGTATTTTGTGGGATAACGATGGTGTTTTGGTCGATACCGAGCATCATTTCTATGAGGCGAATCGGCAAGTCTTAGCCCAGCATGGGGTTGACTTAACACCGCGTCAATTTCTCGATTGGTTCATGTTAGATAACTGCGGTGCATGGCATTTGCTGACCGCCCGTGGTTACACTCAGCAACAAATTCATCAATTACGGCAGCAGCGCAACGCCCTACAAAGCGAATTGCTGCGTCAATGTCCTTCGCATAGCTTGGCGCTTCCCGGCATGCCCGCGCTAGTCAAGCATCTGGCACCGCAGGTGGCAATGGGTGTCGTCACCAGTTCTTTGCGTGAGCATTTCGATATCATTCACCGCGAATTGGAATTTGTGCCGCATATGCAATTTGTGTTGGCTGACGATAGCTATGCCAACAGCAAACCAGCGCCAGACCCCTATCTACTTGGGCTGCGGCGCTTGGGTTTGACTGCGGCGGAATGCTTGGTGGTGGAAGACTCGCCACGCGGCTTATTGGCTGCAATGGTGGGCAGCAAGCTACCGGAACCAACATCTAAATCATGGCCTAAACCAGTGACTGGCACCGTGCCATAGATGTTTTTGCCTTTCACCGCACCGCCGAAAACAAAGTGATGCGAGCCCCAACCGTGGTCGCTACCATCGCCATTGCTGGTGAAGGTGCGGCCAAATTCGCTGGCGGTGAACATGGTGACGTTATTGCGCATATTCACGCCTTGCAAATTGGCCATTAAATTGTCGAAATACGCGACCCCATGCGCCAGCTTTGCCATCAAATCTGCATGCGCATTTTTTTGGAAATCATGGGTGTCAAAGCCGGACAAGCTAACATAAAACACTTGCCGTTTTGCCCCTAAATTCGTGCGGCCAGCGATGATGCGCGCCACCGTTTGCAATTGCAGGGCAAGCGGGTTGACGCTAGAGACCCCAGTCACCGGATTGACATACATGGTCGGATCGAGAATGCCAGCGGGGCCGGTTGGTGCCATAGCGCCATTTAGCGCGGCCTGTGCGGCAATCGATCGGCTGGTCACGGTCGCGTGTTCGCGCTCGAACATATCGCTACCCTGTGCGCTGACGATATTTTTCAGCGGATTGGCAGCACCGCGCGCACCAAACAAATTGCCATCGATATTGCGAATGGCGGCGGCACCGGAATTCGAAATTTGGTATTGGTTGACCCGTTGCCCAGACAAAAAGACAGCATTGCCAGCGGTGGAAATGGTGGTGAAGGTGGGCTGACCATTGCTAGCGGCGAGCAAATCCGCGATCCGGCCACCCCAGCCATAGCGTGCGCCTTCGGGGGCGTAGGCCTGCCATAGCGAGGATTGGTCATTGTGCGAAAACAGCTTGGGTGGCAGTGGTACGCTCCCCGCTTTGTATTGTGCCTTGGTGGTAGGTGCCATCAATGGCCCGACGTTGGCAATGATGGCGGCGCGACCTGCATCAAATAAATCACGTACGCTGCTTAAGTTTGGATTGAGCGCAAAACTGCGACCTGCTTGGACGGAATTCGGACGTAGTGCCAACACACCGCCCGTGGCACCGACCCCTGGTAGCGCAATAGAGCCAGAATCGGGGGTGGTGCGTAGCCGGGTGTATTCACTCCACGAAGTAGGATCGGTCGCAAGTAAAGTGTTGAAGTGATCGTTGCCACCTGCTAAGAACAAGCAAATCAAGGCTTTATAGTCTGTTGGTGCGGTTTGCGCTGCTGCTTCACCGATTGCCGCGAGATTGAGCAGAAACGGTGCGCTCGCGGCGCCAGCGGTACTACCTAGGGAAGCAAGCGTTGCATTGAGGAACTGGCGACGGGAGAAACCTGGTTGATTAATTTTTGACATGATCATTTCCTCACTTTTGCACGATGTATTCAGGGGATGCCATGGTCAGGAAGACGGTCAGATACACCCGGTTGGATTTCGCTAAAGCGATTGCACTTGCATTGCTACCAGTGCTAGCGGGAATCGAGAATGAATTGACAGCGCTCAAAATCTGGTTGCGCAAGGTCGAAGACATCTTGCCATTTAACAGCAACAAATCGACTCTGTCTATCAATTGTGTCGGTGTCGCTGCCAAAGCCAATTCTGCACTGTAGTTTGCTTGCACATCGCGGGTACCACCACCGATGCCGACACCATTTGGAATCACATCCATCATGAAATTGAGGTAGCCAGCGACTGAGATTTCATTGGTGATTTGCATTTCTGGCGCGGTCAAATTTGCGTTAGCGATGCTGGTGTTTGGTGGCACATAGCCAGGGCGTTGGAAGTTGAAGACCGAAGGCGAACGCATAGGGTTTTCACCGAGGCCAGTCATAGGATCTTCGATGTTACCGATCAAGAATTTAGTAGAAGCCGAGGTGGCATTGAAAGCACGTAACCAATTAGCGAAGCGGACGATAGGTTCACGAACTTTACGGGTTGGGTAGCTAGGGTTAAAGCTTGGGTCTTGCGCTTCAGGATCAAGCAAAATCGCTTTCCACAAGGCTTTCATATCACCACGTACACCTTGGCCATTATTGGCGAAAATACTAGCGACACGTTGCACATAAGCAGGGGAAGGGTTGCTGGTGACGAGGCGTTGGATTAATTGCTTGCTGATGAAGGGGCCGACGTTGGGATGGTTGAACAAGGTGTCGAGTGCGACTTTCAAATCTGCTTCACCCGTGGTGGCACCGCTGATGGTTTTGCCGAGGAATTTTTTTTCTGAAACGGAGTGGTAGTTGCGGTAGTTTTGCATCGGTTGCCAGTCACGATTGGCATCTGCTAAATATCCTTTGAAGCGGTTATCACTTTGATCTGGCCCGGCCCAGCTCCAACCTGTTAATGCTTTTGAGAGTCCGGCAATATCATCGTGGGTGTAAGTTTCGACTGGGGCATTATTGACTAATTTAGGGCTGCCATCTGGATTAAGTTGATACAGACCTATCGTAAATAATTGCATCAATTCGCGGGCAAAATTTTCATCTGGGACACTCACATCGCTTTCTTTTTTATTCCCCATCGCCGATAGATAAATCCCCATCATTGGGTGGCGGGCGACGCCATCGAGTAGATCGCGGAAATTGCCGAAAGCATGTTGACCCAGCATGTCGTAATACGAGGCGACACCACGTGGGTAGGAATTCAAGTTGCTATTTTGAAAAGAGATAACGAAGATTTCCGACAAGGCGAAGGTGGCACGTTGGCGCAATTGATCGTCCGCAGTAGCGGCTTGTTTCCAGAACGATTCAAAGAAATCGACTTGAGCTAATTTGGTGCCCGCTGGCAAGGTGGTAGCGATGCGATCAAGGTAGGTGCGATGCAAGGTTTGTGGTTTTGCGAATTGGCTCACGATCCAAGGCGCGGCGCCATTTTGGCTGACGACGTTGATTTCGCTCATGGTTGGGCCAAATGTCGCTTGTGCTAAGAAGTGGGCGGCGGCTTTTTGTGTGGCGAGGTCGCCGCTGGCGTTCAAACTCGTTGTTTGTCCCGTACTGCTAGTTTTCACCACGGTGCCAGTGCTGCCAGTGCTATTAGCTGTGCTGGAAGCGGCTACGGTGGCGGTGCTAACGTTGGATTTGTTACCGATGTCGC
>JACPVY010000094.1 GCA_016197345.1 Burkholderiales bacterium | reverse complement strand
TAAACGGTCAAATAAAAAAATACAATTATTTTTGAAGTCGGTGTCGATTGAAGGCGAAATTAAAAAGCCGATGGTGCTGGACTTAGATGCCTTGCTGAAATTGGCCCCGCTCGAAGAGCGCGTGTATCGCCTGCGTTGTGTCGAAGGCTGGTCGATGGTAATTCCCTGGATAGGCTATTCACTCTCGGAATTGATCAAAAAAGTCGAGCCGAATGGCAACGCGAAATACGTCGAATTCATTTCGCTCGCCGACAAAAAACAAATGCCCGGTGTGAATAATCCGGTGCTGGAATGGCCGTATGTGGAAGGTTTGCGCTTAGATGAAGCCAACCACCGCTTAACGCTACTGACGCTAGGCATGTATGGTCAAGTGTTGCCGGTACAAAATGGCGCACCGGTACGCATCATCACACCGTGGAAATATGGCTTTAAGTCGGCCAAATCCATCGTCAAAATTCGCTTTGTGCGCGAACAACCGAAAACGGCTTGGAATATTGCAGCGCCGTCTGAATATGGTTTTTATTCCAACGTCAATCCTGAAGTCAATCATCCACGCTGGTCGCAAGCGACTGAGCGCCGCATCGGTGAAGATGGCTTTTTAGCGCGTAAGCGCAAAACCTTGATGTTCAATGGCTACGACGAAGTAGCGTCGCTGTATAGCGGCATGGATTTACGCAAATTCTTTTAATGCGTTTTTTTCATTGGCTATCAGCATCTGACATCACAGGAAGCAGCATGTTTGCCCCGAATAATAAACACATCACCAGCGCTAAATGCGTACTTTTTTTGTTAGCGCTATTGCCTGCTGCGCGCCTCGCTTGGGGCGTATTCAACGATGCGCTAGGCGCCAATCCACTCGAATTTATCACGCGCAATAGCGGTGATTGGACGCTATATTTTTTGACGGCAGGCTTAGCGATTACGCCGCTACGCCGCTTGCTAGAGGCGAATTGGTTGATCAAATTTCGCCGCATGCTGGGGCTATTTGCCTTCTTTTACGCCAGCCTGCATTTCTTTGCCTTTTTTTGGTTCGATCACTTTTTTGATGTCAGCGAGATGCTAGTCGATGTCGTCAAGCGGCCGTTTATCTTGGTTGGTTTTATCGCTTTTGTCTTGTTGATTCCACTTGCGGCGACGAGTACCAATTTCATGATGCGCCAGATCGGTGGTAAAAACTGGCAGCGCTTACATAAGTTGGTGTATCTGATCGCCACGCTAGGCTTGCTGCATTTTTGGTGGATGAAAGCGGCTAAGCATAATTTTGGCCAACCGCTCTTGTTCATCGCGATTATTGGCGGCTTGTTTGCCGTGCGTGTTTATTGGAAGTGGGGACAGAGAGCAAATGCGGTCAAGCCACTAGCACGCTAAGGCTTTTTTTGCGCTTACCATGAAAAATGGGGACGGATCTTGATAATCTGTCCCCATTTTTTTGATTGAGTGCGAATTATTTGCTGAGCGATTCCAACGCAAATAAATCTTCGGTCTTTTCACGTTGACGCACGATTTGCCATTGCGCGCCATCAACCAACACTTCGGCAGCTCGCGGACGGGTGTTGTAGTTAGAAGCCATCGTCATGCCATAGGCACCCGCTGACATCAGTGCCAGTTGATCGCCTTCCGCTAGCACGAGCGGGCGATCTTTCGCTAGCCAGTCAGAGGATTCGCAGACTGGGCCAACGATGTCGTAGTGCTGCGCTTCACCTTCTCTTTGCTGTAGCGGACAGACGTGATGCCAGGCTTCGTATAATGCAGGGCGCATCAAATCATTCATCGCCGCATCCACAATCGCAAAATTTTTCAGCTCACCCGGTTTCAAAAATTCTACTGTGGTCAGCAAGACGCCGACATTGCCGACTATTGAACGACCTGGCTCAAAGACGATTTTGATACTTTTTCCGCCATGCTTTTCGGAGCGCCAAGCATCGATCCGCGCAAAGAATTTTTCCAGATAGCTGCTGATAGCAACCGGTTCTATGCCCGGCTCATAGCAGATGCCAAGACCACCACCGATATCTAAATGCTGTAAATGGATACCCTCTGTGTCGAGCAAATCGACTAACTCTATCAAGCGATCAAGGGCTTCGAGTAAGGGCGCATCATCCAATAATTGCGAGCCAATATGGCAATCAATACCATGCACGACGAGATTGGGCAGAGCATGCGCTAAGCGATATGTCGCTAGCGCATCGTCAAAAGCAATACCAAACTTGTTTTCTTTCAGCCCAGTGGAAATATAGGGATGGGTTTTGGCATCGACATTTGGATTGACGCGCAATGAGATCGGTGCAACGCAGCCCATTTCACCCGCTACTGCATTTAAACGGTGTAATTCGGCAATCGATTCGACATTGAAACACGCGACATTATGTTTGAGCGCGAGTTGCATTTCTGCGCGAGACTTGCCGACGCCAGAAAAAATCACCTTTTGTGGATCGCCACCTGCAGCGAGTACGCGCAGCAATTCGCCGCCAGAAACAATATCAAAACCAGACCCAGATTGCGCTAGCAAATTCAAAATCGCTAAGTTGGAATTGGATTTGACGGAATAACAAATCAAGCTGTCATGCCCCTTGCGCGCTTGGGCGTAAGCAGCAAAATTCTCCAACAAAGCTGCTTTGGAATAGACATAGCAGGGCGTACCGATTTCTTGCGCGATGGCGGTCAAGGGTGTTTGCTCGGCATATAAAGCACCCGCTTGGTAATGGAAATGGGACATAATGCGAATCTCTTTGCAAATCTAGCCAGCATGCAAGGTGTGCATGCCGTGGTGAATGGGAGAAATCCTGAAATCCTAAAGTGAGCTGCTGGCCTGCGTAGGCCGAGCCAAATTGCACTAGCGTTGGGTTTTGTCCTTGCTTGTGTCGGGCGTGGCGCTAGTAGCGCTAGAAGCCTTGCTGCTACCAGTGGCGGGCGTGGTCGGCGCGGCACTGGGTTTTTCTGGTAAATACAATGGGCCTTTTTGGCCGCACGCAGTCAACGTGAGTGACAGGGCGAAGGTAATCATTACGCATCGCAACGCTATGCCAATAGTGGAAAGGCGCGATGGAAGTGATGACGACAGGAGTAATGGTGGCTTCACGATGATATCAACACAAATAAGCAGACTTTGGAGTGTAGCATGGGTGAAACAGAATTTTTGACTTTGGCCGAAAGCAGTCTCAACGCGATTGAAGTCGCACTAGATCAATGCGCGGATGATCTTGATTTTGACTGCTTGCGTAATGGCAATGTGCTAGAAATTGAATTGATTGATAGCGCTTCCAAAGTGATCGTCAATATTCAAGCGGCGATGCAAGAGCTATGGGTTGCCGCGCGTTCTGGTGGTTTTCACTTCCAATACGATGGGCAACAATGGCGTGATACGCGCGATGGTGGTGAATTGTTTGCTGCTTTATCGAAGATGATTAGCAGCCAAGGCGGCGTACAGGTGGAATTGCACGCCTAACTCTCGGAAAGTTGGCTGGCGCTGGCAGGAACGGGCAATATTAGCAGCGCCATGCCACGCTAAAATAATTCATTGCGTACTTCATCTTTGACTTTTTCATCGCCATCGGCTGGTTTGCCGCTGACGCCTAAGCTACGCACCCCAGTGCCCGGTGGATTTTCGGCGTAGTAGTAATCACCACCGACTTGAATCAAGCCTTCGGGAATAATCCGCTCTTCAATCGGGATTTCTTTCAAGGCTTTTTGCATATAGCCTATCCAAATCGGCAGCGCTAAGCCGCCCCCCGTTTCGCGGTTGCCTAAATTGCGCGGCTGATCAAAACCTATCCACGCAATCCCCACCACTTTTGCTTGATAGCCCGCAAACCATGCATCGACTGAATCATTGGTGGTGCCAGTTTTGCCGGCAATATCGGGTCGTTTCAACACCAGTGCGCGAGTCGCCGTGCCATATTTGACGACATCTTTCATCATGCTGTCCATCATGAACGCGTTGCGCTCGTCGATCACCCGGTTCGCTTCGCTGCCAGCCTTATCGGGCTGCGCTTGTGAAACAACTTTACCGCTGGCGTCGGTGACTCGCGAAATCAAATACGGGTTGACCTTATAGCCACCGTTCGCAAACACCGCATAAGCGCCTGCCATTTGCAGTGGTGTGACGGCGCCAGAGCCTAGCGCTAGCGTCAAATACGGCGGATTTTTCTCGGCATCGAAGCCAAAACGGGTGGTGTATTCCTGGCCGTATTTCGCACCGATTTTTTGCAAGATGCGAATCGAAATCATGTTTTTCGATTTCGTCAAACCGCGCCGCATCGTCATCGGGCCATCGTATTTGCCGTCATAGTTTTTCGGCTCCCACGATTGACCACCTGTTTGCCCGGCGTCAAACGATATCGGTGCATCGTTAATCATGGTCGAAGGTGATAGACCTTTTTCCAGCGAAGCGGAATAAATGAAGGGCTTGAACGACG
>JACPVY010000093.1 GCA_016197345.1 Burkholderiales bacterium | reverse complement strand
AGCTGCCGTCGATATTTTGCCCTTTATCGGTGGTATCCACGGGATGTTAAAAAGCGTCACGCAGAGCAGTCGGTAATTTTTAGTCTCGGCAACAGTTGGCATAATTATTTGCCAACTGTTGCTTGCTTTGGTTGATGTTTTTAGCCGTAGTTTTTAGCGCCTTACGTCATCAAATGGAATCAATAATGAATGGATTTTCATTCATTATTGATTGTTGACAGCAACCACCCCATGCGCCTGCTGATCTGCGTGGTAGCTGGACCTAACCATCGCTCCCACCGCCGCATGCTCAAAGCCCATTTTGTACGCCTCTTCTTCAAACATCTTGAATGTATCTGGGTGCACGTAGCGTAGCACTGGCAGATGGTCGAAGGTTGGCATCAGGTATTGGCCGATGGTGAGCATATCGACGTCGTGTTCACGCATGTCGCGCATCACTTGCAGGATTTCTTCGTCGGTTTCGCCTAGGCCCACCATCAAGCCTGATTTGGTGATGGCGTTCGGGTAGCGTTTTTTGAAGTCGCGCAGCAATTGCAGCGAGTGGGCATAATCGGCACCGGGGCGGGCTTCTTTGTAGAGGCGGGGCACGGTTTCCAGATTGTGGTTTAAGACGTCGGGCAAACCGTCGGCGAAGATGTCTAGCGCTTTTTCGAGGCGGCCACGGAAATCCGGCACCAGCACTTCGATTTTGGTGCCGGGCGATTTTTCGCGGGTTTGCTGGATGCAGGAGACGAAATGGCCAGCGCCGCCGTCGCGCAAATCGTCGCGATCGACCGAGGTGATGACGACGTAAGAAAGCTTGAGTTCTGCAATCGTGTTGGCGAGGTTGATTGGTTCGTTGACGTCGAGCGGATCAGGGCGGCCGTGGCCGACGTCGCAAAATGGGCAGCGGCGCGTGCATTTGTCGCCCATGATCATGAAGGTTGCCGTGCCTTTGCCAAAGCACTCGCCGATATTCGGGCAGCTCGCTTCTTCGCACACGGTCACCAATTTGTTTGCGCGCAAGATGTCTTTGATTTCGTAGAAACGGCTGGAAGCAGAGGCGGCTTTGACGCGTATCCAGTCTGGCTTTTTCAGACGTTCGGCGGGGACGATTTTGATTGGGATACGGGCGGTTTTGCTGGCGCCTTTTTGTTTCTCGGTGGCGTCGTAGGCTGCAGTTGTCGGAGCTGCTGTAGTGTCGGTAGTGTCAGAAGTCGAGGATGTCATGATAGGCTAGCCTGCACGGCGTGAGTTTATTGTCCAATTTCGCTGCTTAGCGGCGGCAGCGACGATATATTCGATGTCTTGCTTGGCACGTATTGAACGCTAGCCAAGCAGGGCTTGCAATTCTTGCGCTAAATCTTGCTGTACTTGCGCGAGCGTCGCGCTGACGCCTGCGGTTTGCATATCGACCGTCACCAAACCTGCATAGCCGCACGGGTTGATGGCGCGAAATGGCTGTAAATCCATCGCTACATTCAGCGACACACCATGATAGGTGCAGCCATTACCGCGCACTTTCAGCCCTAGCGCGGCAATTTTTGCCCCTTGCAGCGGGCCGTCGGCGAGATAGATGCCGGGGGCGCCAGCGATTCGCATACCCGCCAGATTATACTGGCTTAATACATTCAGCACCGCCTGCTCGATTCGCTGCACAAATTCCCTCGCATACAACTTGCCACCGGGTTTGTGGCGGCGCAAATCCATCATCAGATAAATCACGACTTGGCCGGGGCCGTTGCGCCTAGCCCAAGCGTGTAGACCGGTGGGTGCTCGACTATCCACATTTCGTCTAGCGTCTCCGCCGTGCGTGCGTCGGTGAAGGCACGCATAGCGGCGAAGGTGTCAGCGTAGTCTTGTCGGCCGAGATGGCGAAGGATTGACGAAGGCAAGGCGTGTATTTCCTATAAAGCCATTTTGACGAGTGGATGACTGGACAAGGCGCGGTAGATATTGTCTAGCTGTTCGCGGCTAGTAGCGCGCACGGTCATCGTCAGGCTAACGTAATTGCCCTTAGCGGAATCGCGGCTGGTGATTTTGCTGTCATCGATGGTTGGATCGTAGAGGCGGACCACGTCGAGCATGAGGCGTTGAAATTCCGGTAATTTGCTGCCCATCACTTTAATTGGGAAGTCGCTCGGGAATTCGATCAGGCTTTCGCCGTTGCTGCTGAGGTTGGTGTGGTTGTCGATAGGGGTGGTCATAGCTGACTCCAAATTAAGTGCCGTCACCTGTTGTGCGGGCGGGTGTGCCTCTATTCAAGCGCGTCTGAGTGCGCGAATGTGGCGAAGATGGCCGCTATTATAAGGGATGCGCCATAAAACCACTGGCGCTAGCGAGCGCGGCGAGCGTTGGCGAGGCGCCAAGCAAAAAGCATCGCAATGCACAAAAATCGGTAAACTGATTGACCAATGAAAACTTCAGGGCTATACTCGCGAGTTCTCGAAATTCGGCTTGTGTCTGCTTTGCGTTAGATTCTGCCTAACGTATTAGCCTCTTCAGCTTGTTGTTTGCTTTCGGGAGGCGCAGCCCCATCGCGCTCTATCGTATTCGCCCCCGGCACTTTGTCGGGATCGCCCTTAATGTCGTAATTTTGTTGGATTAAGAACGATGCCAACCATCAATCAATTGATTCGCCAGCCGCGTACTTCGGTTCGCGTCAAGAGCAAATCGCCGGCGCTGGAAAACAGCCCGCAAAAACGCGGCGTTTGCACCCGTGTTTATACAACGACTCCAAAAAAGCCTAACTCGGCTTTGCGTAAAGTCGCTAAAGTTCGCCTGACCAATGGTTTCGAAGTCATTTCGTACATCGGCGGTGAAGGCCATAACCTGCAAGAACATAGCGTCGTGCTATTGCGCGGCGGTCGTGTAAAAGATTTGCCAGGTGTGCGTTACCACATGGTTCGTGGCTCCTTGGATACCCAAGGCGTTAAAGACCGTAAACAAGCGCGTTCGAAGTACGGTACTAAACGTGCTAAAGCTGTCAAGAAGAAGTAATCGTTTTCACTTAAGCTCGCCTCAAGTGAATTGTAATCGGCCTCGAACGGGTCGAGTAAGTGGGGGCTATGATGGCTACCCGCGAGTGCAAGTTGAACAGCAACGTTGCGCTCAACTGAAGATTGAAAGGAATTGAAATGCCACGTCGTCGTGAAGTACCCAAGCGCGAGATTTTGCCAGATCCAAAGTTCGGCAATGTCGATGTCGCCAAATTCGTAAACGTTTTGATGTTGTCCGGTAAAAAATCGGTCGCAGAAAACATCATCTACGGTGCTTTCGAGCACATCCAAGCCAAGTCTGGCAAAGACCCATTGGAAGTGTTTGCAACTGCAATCAGCAATTGCAAACCGCTGGTGGAAGTGAAATCCCGCCGTGTCGGTGGTGCAAACTACCAAGTGCCGGTCGAAGTGCGCCCAGTGCGTCGTATGGCTTTGTCCATGCGCTGGTTGCGTGAAGCTGCTAACAAGCGCAGCGAAAAATCCATGCCACAACGTTTAGGTGGCGAATTGATGGATGCAGCGGAAAACCGCGGTGGTGCAATGAAGAAGCGTGATGAAGTGCACCGTATGGCAGAAGCGAATAAGGCGTTCTCGCACTTCCGCTTCTAATCAATGCAGGAAAAAACGGAAGGGTCGAACCACATTTGGTTTGGCCTTGTGTAGTACGAGACCGGGCACATTTTTTCTAAAAAATGCTGCTCGGTTTTGTACGTTTAAGACAATTAGGACTGATTATGGCCCGCAAGACCCCCATTGAGCGCTACCGCAATATCGGTATTTCGGCTCACATCGACGCAGGCAAGACCACCACAACTGAACGCGTCTTGTTTTACACAGGCGTGAATCACAAAATTGGTGAAGTGCATGATGGCGCAGCTACCATGGACTGGATGGAACAAGAGCAAGAGCGTGGTATTACCATTACCTCGGCAGCGACCACTTGCTTCTGGAAAGGGATGGCTAACAACTTCCCTGAGCACCACATCAACATCATTGATACCCCAGGTCACGTTGACTTTACGATTGAAGTGGAACGTTCGATGCGCGTGCTCGACGGCGCTTGCATGGTGTATTGCGCAGTGGGTGGCGTGCAACCACAATCGGAAACGGTGTGGCGTCAAGCTAATAAGTACAAAGTGCCACGTTTGGCGTTCGTCAACAAGATGGACCGTACTGGCGCGAATTTCTTCAAAGTGTACGAACAAATGCGTTCGCGCTTGAAGGCAAATCCAATTTTGATGCAAATCCCTATCGGCGCTGAAGAAAATTTCGCTGGTGTGATCGACTTGGTCAAAATGAAAGCGATCTATTGGGACGATTCGACCCAAGGTATGAAGTTTGACTATCGCGATATTCCTGCTGAGTTGGCTGATTCGGCTGCTGAATGGCGTGAAAAAATGGTGGAAGCTGCTGCTGAAGCCAATGAAGACTTGATGAACAAATACCTTGAAGAAGGCGACCTGTCGGAAGCGGAAATCAAGGCAGCAATTCGTCAACGTACCATCGCTTCGGAAATCGTACCGATGATGTGCGGCACCGCGTTCAAAAACAAGGGCGTGCAAGCGATGTTGGACGGCGTGATCGAGTACCTGCCTTCGCCAGTGGATATTCCACCAGTGTCCGGTTTGGATGAGCATGATGAGCCAATCGTACGCTATGCAAAAGACGATGAAAAATTCTCCGCGCTAGCGTTCAAGATCATGACCGATCCATTCGTTGGTCAATTGATTTTCTTCCGCGTCTATTCTGGTACGATCAATTCGGGCGACACCGTGTTCAATCCTGTGAAAAACAAGAAAGAACGTCTGGGTCGTATTTTGCAGATGCATGCAAATCAACGTGAAGAAATCAAAGAAGTGCGCGCTGGTGACATCGCTGCTGCGGTTGGTTTGAAAGATGCGACCACGGGCGAAACCCTGTGCGATCCAACTTCCATCATCACCTTGGAACGCATGGTGTTCCCAGAGCCTGTGATTTCGCAAGCTGTGGAACCAAAAACCAAGCCTGACCAAGAAAAAATGGGTATCGCGCTGGGCCGTCTGGCTCAGGAAGATCCGTCTTTCCGCGTACACACTGACGAAGAATCAGGCCAAACGATCATTTCCGGTATGGGCGAATTGCACTTGGAAATTATCGTTGATCGTATGCGTCGTGAATTCAACGTCGAAGCGACCGTTG
>JACPVY010000092.1 GCA_016197345.1 Burkholderiales bacterium | reverse complement strand
GATTGCGGGGCCTTGTGACCGTACTCCAGAGCCAGAAACTGCGGTTGGAAGAGCAAGCGCAGAAGGCCCGGGATGGCGATGATTATGTCAATGCCGTTGCCGCGCTTGATACGAGTCATAGCGCGCTGGCTTTACTGGCTCAGTTGCAAGCAATCGAATTGCGGCATGGTCGGGAGCGCAGCTATCTGAATGCGCCGCGCACGCTAGACCTCGATCTACTGCTATTTGATGAGGAAACGATTGCCTTGCCACAATTACAAGTGCCGCATCCACGCATGCTAGAGCGCGCTTTCGTGCTTCAGCCTTTGCTCGATATTTCTCCTGAAATCTGCATTCCCGGCAGTGGCCCAGCGCAGCGTTTCCTGCCCGCCGTTGCCGATCAAGGCATTACCCCGTTAGCGCTTTAGCACTATGCGATCACTGTGCGATGCCACTCTTTGACCTCAGCGAACGAAATAAACCTTATGCAGTTTTTGACTCGTATCCCCGTGCTTTGGCAAACCATTGCCTTGTTGACGCTATCGAATGTATTTATGACCATCGCTTGGTATGGTCATTTAAAAAATCTGGCAAGCAAACCGTGGTGGATCGCCGCATTCATTAGTTGGGGGATTGCACTGTTTGAATATTTGTTGCAGGTGCCAGCCAATCGCATCGGCTTTACCGAATTGAGCCTGCCCCAGCTTAAAATTTTGCAAGAGGCCATTACGCTGACGATTTTTGTCCCGTTTGCAATGCTGTATTTGCAGCAACCGTTCAAGTTGGATTACGTATGGGCTGCGCTATGTTTGGTTGGCGCAGTCTATTTGATTTTTCGCACCTGAGGCAGCGAATACTGAAACACGCTGCGAAATACTTTGGAGAAATTTATGTCGGGTTATTTACAGGAAACAGGTGGTAGTAGTGGCGATAATAGCGTCGGCAATGCCGTCGCGGCAACGTCTGAGAAAAAGGCGGCGGCGGTGAAGGCTGTTACCGCGCCTTCCTTGATCGCGATGCGGGCGAAGAATGAAAAAATCTGCATGCTAACCTGCTACGACGCCAGTTTTTCAGCCTTGATGGATAAATGCGGTGTCGAAGTGCTACTGATCGGCGATTCGCTCGGCATGGTGTGCCAAGGCCAACACTCGACGTTGCCCGTCACCATCGCCGATATCGCTTATCACACGGCTAGCGTCGCCCGCGGCAGTAAAAGCGCGTTGATTTTGGCGGATATGCCTTTTGGCAGCTATCCGAATCCGCAAGTTGCCTTTGATAATGCCGTCAAACTGATGCAAGCTGGCGCGCACATGGTGAAATTGGAAGGCGGTGCTTGGCTGGAATCGACGGTGCGCTTTTTAACCGAACGCTCCGTGCCAGTCTGCGCCCATCTTGGCTTGACACCGCAATCAGTGCATATGCTGGGCGGCTATAAGGTGCAAGCCAAAACCCTCGATAGTGCAAATCAACTGAAAACCGAGGCGCAATTGCTGCAAGCCGCTGGGGCGTCGATGCTGGTACTCGAAGCGATCCCGGCGACGCTAGGTAAAGAAGTCACCGATTTACTCAGCATTCCTACGATTGGCATCGGTGCGGGGCCAGACTGCGCCGGACAAGTTTTGGTGATGCACGATATGCTAGGCGTCTTCCCCGGTCGCAAAGCGCGTTTCGTGCGCAATTTTATGGATGGCCAAACCAGCATCGAAGCGGCGATTCAAGCATATATAGCAGCCGTCAAAGATGGTAGTTTCCCTGCCGCAGAACATTGCTTCTAACAACAAAATGGCCGATGAGATATTTCATCGGCCATTTTAGAAAATAAAAATAAATCCCATTTACGGCATTTTATTTTTAATTTTCATTACACCAAAGCATTTATTAAGCAGCGCCGCGCAAATCAGCAGGGCTCAAATCTTCACGCAACATCAACTGGATATTGTAAGCACCCCAATAAGAATAAGCCCAGTTATAACCACCAGCGATCACTTCAACTTCATTCAAAGACAATTCTTGCATGTTACTCTCCAATATAAATTAATAAATGCTGTAATCAACAGCTAAAATATTACTACTTCACATTACATGCGCTATGGGAGTGCCATAGCACAGGTTCTTTAGATTACGCAGCGCCAGCAAAATCGCTTGGGCCAACACCAATGCGCATCATCAATTCGATATTGTAAGCAGCCTACATTTCATAGACCCAGTTGCGACCACCGGATACCTCTGCAACTTCGCTCAAGAAAATTTCTTGCAGTGAATAATTTCACTTATTTCTTTTGATTTCGTCGATAGAGTGAATCATATAGATTCAAAAAATTGCTGTCAATTCAATTCCCCAATGGAAATGTAACGCTTTTTATTGAATTGTATTTTTTCTCAAGCGTAAAAATATGATTTCTGATTTCAATAACAGGTTATCTACGCGTTAATTTCTGGTAATAAAATCACCAATCTCCTCCGACCTTTCAGAGGGCAAACTCAGTATTTTCCACAATTACCACAAGGCATTTCCCACCCCGCGCAAAGACGCCCACAGTAGCGGCGAGCTTGCATTAAACCGTAACAATTAACAGAAAAGAAATCAATTTCGTTACAGATTTGCTCACATACAGCAATATTTATCTGGCCGCAAAAAAGAATCTCGTCGTGGCTTGGGGCAACAGTGCGGATGGAAGAGATGTACTCAAGCGCGACCCCAGAGTTTTTCAAGCACACTGATGTCAGAGCAGCGCTAGGAGTCTATAATGATTGACAAGGCTACATCCCATGCAAGATTAACTTTTTCTCGTTTTCTCTCGTTTAAGGTCACATCATGCAAAGGCAATACGATATTGGCACTTCAGTCCTAACCTCTACCCTACGACTTTGGAGTGGCACATGGGGGAAGTTAGCTGCCACCGCCCCGGTCAAACTCCTTGAATTATTTGATCGAGAAGACGATCCGCAATGCCGCTTAGTGCGCGAAGTACTCACCGAACTCAATATTGATGCGCTCATCTACCCTTGCCCGCTCGGTGGGCAGCGCTTTTTGCGACGCCGCACACAATTGCATCCACATGGCAAATCTGCCGTCCCCTTGTTATTCGATCCCAATACCGAAAAGGTGCTGCAAGGCCCGGAAGAGATCATCACCTATTTGTTTGCGCAATACGCAGGTCACAGCACGCCTCCCGCCCGCTTGCGCGATTCGGCATTTAATCGCGTCAGCTCTAGCCTCGCTAGCATGGCACGTGGCCCGATTCATGCGGAAGCCTCGATTGCGCCAAAGAAAAAATTGACCTTATATAGCTTTGAATCTAGCCCGTTTTCACGCCTCGTGCGGGAGCGCCTGTGCGCGCTAGAGCTACATTATCAATTAATTAATGTGGGGAAACTGAATTGGGGGGAAATGGGGCCTGCTACTCGCCGTCTCGCACCTGGCCCGTATCAGCCAGAACACGGCAGTAAGCGAGAGGAGTTTTTACACAAATTTGGCAAGGTGCAATTGCCCTTTTTAATCGATCCAAATCACAAAACGCAATTATTTGAATCGCGCGACATCATCCATTATTTGGATCAGCATTACGCTAAATCAGTGCAGCGCTAATTATGCTGGCGGTTGCCGCAGCAATTGGCGAAAACTCGCTGGCATCCATGGTCTGGCTGCCAGCAAGCAACTGATGGCAAAGCGCTCTTCGAAAGGGAGATGCGCATCAGTCTGATGCATCGCCGCGACTTCCTTGGCTAGTTGTTTCAAGCGATTTTGCAATTGCAAAATGGAAGTGCGCGATAGCATGACATTGATTAATTGCATCCATTCCCCCTCGCCATCAAAGCGTGAGGTCAAAAAGTCATTTTCGACTAGCCCAAGAAAATATGATTGAATCGGGCCATGTGGTAACCAGCGAAATGTACGTGAAACCAGCAATTTGACGCGGTTATTCGGTAGCAATTGCAAAAAGCCAATTTTATCAAGGCGTAATAAATGGCGGATGATTTCAACTTCCGCCATTTGATAACTCGCTAGCATCGATTCCAACGAAATTTGATTGAGCGCCGACACCGCTACTAGCAATAGTTTAGGATCGCTAATGATTTCTTTTTCTTGCGC